>JBBQOT010000094.1:0-8385 GCA_038331165.1 Acetobacterales bacterium | reverse complement strand
ACCGCCAGGATCAGCGGGCAGGGGGTGGCGACCACCATCACCGCCAGCGCGCGCTGGGCATCGCCCGACCACCACCAGGCCAGGCCGGCGATGCCCAGCGTCAGCGGCAGGAACCACAACGCCCAGCGGTCGGCCAGCCGCACCATCGGCGCGCGCTGCCCCTCGGCCCCGCGCACCAGGCGGACGATGGCGGAATAGGTGCTGTCCTCGGCGCTGGCGGTGGCCAACAGGCGGAACGGGCCGCCGGCATTCACCCCGCCGCTGCGCGCCGCCTCGCCTTGTGCCCGCGCCACCGGCAGCGGCTCGCCGGTCAGCGCGGATTCGTCGAGCAGTGCCGCCTCATCGGCATCGCCCACCACCGTGCCGTCGACCGGCACCAGTTCGCCGGGCTTGACCAGCAGCAGTTGGCCGGGGCGCACCGCCTCGACCGCCACGTCGTGCAGCGTCGTACCCTCCACCAGGTGGGCGATCGTCGGCACACGGCCCAACAGGGCCGACAACTCGCCGCGGGCGCGGCCTTCGGCATATTCCTCCAGCGCGCCGCCGCCGGCGACCATCAGCGCGATCAGCGCGGCGGTGAAGGTCTCGTCCAGCGCGATCGCCCCGGCGATGGCCAGCAGGGCGATGATGTCCACCCCGGCCGAACCGCCGCGTAACGTGCGCCAGGCGTCGCGCGCCACGATGGCCGCCACCGGCAGGGCTGCGATGCTCCACAGCAACCGCGCCGCCTGCGGCACCGACAGTGCCCAGGCCGCCGCCCCGGCCGCCATGCCGGCCAGGACGACCAGCAGCAACAGGCGGCGGCGCGGCATATGCCCGCCCTCAGCTTCGCCCGCCCTCAGCTTCGCCCATAGGTGTCTTCCAGCCGCACGATATCGTCCTCACCCAGGTAGCTGCCCGACTGCACCTCGATCAGCGTCAGCGGAATGCGCCCCGGATTGTCCAGCCGGTGCACGCAACCCAGCGGCAGGTACAGGCTCTCGTTCTCCCGCACCATCAGCACCTCGGCATCGCGGGTGACCAGTGCTGTGCCGTTCACCACCACCCAGTGCTCGGCCCGATGAAAATGCTTCTGCAGCGATAGCTTCTCGCCGGGATTGACCACGATGCGCTTGACCTGGAAGCGCTCGCCCTGGATCAGGCTCTCGTAGAAGCCCCAGGGGCGATAGACGCGGTTATGCGTGGTCGCCTCCGGCCGCTTCATCGCGCGCAATCGGTCAACCACCTTCTTCACGTCCTGCGCGCGATCGCGGTGCATCGCCAGCACCGCATCCTCGGTGGCGATCACCACCACATCCTCCAGCCCCAGCACCGCCACCACGGCGCCGTCGGTGCGGGCATAGGAATGCGTCGCATCCTCGAACAGCACCGCCCCGCCGCCGCTGGCCGAAGCGACGTTGCCGGCCGCATCGCGGCCCCCCAGGTCCCACAGCGCGTTCCAGCTGCCAACATCGGACCAGCCGATATCGGCCGGCACCACGGCGGCAAGCGCGGTGCGCTCGGCCACCGCATAGTCGAGGCTGATCGACGGGCAGGCGGCAAAGGCGGCCGGGTCGAGCCGCACGAAATCCAGGTCCGACACGCTGGCGGCCACTGCAGCGCGCACCGCGGCCACCACGTCGGGGACGTATTTCTCCATCTCCGCAATCAGCGTCGCGGCGGTGAACACGAACATGCCGGAGTTCCACAGATGCCGCCCACTGGCGACGAACTCCACCGCCCGCGCGGCATCGGGTTTCTCCAGGAATTGACCGACGGCATAGGCCCCCGCGATGGCCGGCAGTGCGGCACCGCGCTCGATGTAGCCAAAGCCGGTCTCGGGCGCCGTCGGCTTCATGCCGAAGGTCGCGACATGTCCGGCCCGCGCCGCCGCGGCGGCCGATGCCAGCGCGGCATGCAGCGCCGCCACATCGGTGATCGCGGCGTCGGCGGCCATCATCCACAGCACCGCACCGGGGTCGGTTTCGGCCACCACCAGGGCGGCGGCCAGGATCGCCGGCGCCGAGTTGCGCCCCACCGGCTCCAACAGGATGCGCGCCCCCGCGATGCCCAGCGCGCGCAACTGCTCGGCGACGACGAAGCGATGCTCCTGGTTGCACACCACGATCGGCGGGGCAAAGCCGGGGCGCTGGGCGCGCGCGACGGTCTCCTGGAACAGGCTCAGAGAGGAGACCAGCGGCCAGAACTGCTTGGGGAAGCTTTCCCGCGACACCGGCCACAACCGCGTGCCGGAACCGCCGGACAGGATCACCGGGACAATTGATCCAGGGCTGGGGGGGCTGGCAGCATTCATGTCGGTTTCCTGTCGGACCTCAAGGGGCGTTCTAGGGGGCGGCGGGTGGAAGTGTCCAGTTTCCGGGGGCTTGATCGCGCCGCGAAAAACCACACATCCGCTATCGCTGCGCGATCACACAAGGATTAACCCATGAAGATCGAAATCGAATACTGCGGGATGTGAGGCTATGAGGCGCGCGCCCGTGCGGCCCGCACCCTGATCGCCGCGCGCAACCCGCAGGCCGACATCACCCTCCGCAAATCAGGCGGCGGGGTGTTCGAAATCACCGTGGACGGCGCCCTGCGCTGGTCCAAACGCACCACGGGTGCGTTTCCCAGCGACGCCGAGGTCAAGGCGCTGGTCGGCTGACACCAAACGCCGGAAGTGAAGACCCTTCGAAAGGCAAGGCCAGGGCTTCGCCGCATAGGCGCTAAGATAGGGGAGGCTGGGCTCTGCCCAGACCCGCCAGGGGCCGAGCCCCTGGACCTCATCTATTGTTAAATATCCAAGGTGCAGGGGCTTGGCCCCTGCTGGGGTTTGGGGCAAAGCCCCATGCTTGCTCGCTGACCGTCCTTCCTTTCGGTGATCGGCCCGGCCGCCTTGGGCGTTCAGGATACGGTGCTGGTCACGGTGAAGGCGCCGGCCTTGGCATCGGTGGCGTCCGGGATCGCGCCGTTGCTGGGGCCGGACACCGCGGTGGTGTTCGTGATGAACGGCATTCCCTGGTGGTATTTCCACGCCCACGGCGGCAAGTGGGACGGACGGCGGCTGGCGCAGGTCGATCCCGGCGATGCGCTGTGGCGTGCAGTCGGCCCCGGCCGGGCGGTCGGTAGCGTGGACTATTCCGCCTGCACCGTGGTGGAACCGGATGTGGTTTCGGTGGCAAACCGGCGCAACCGCATCATCCTGGGCGAGCCAGACGGCCGGCTGAGCGCACGGGTGGCGGCGATCGCGGCACCGTTGCGGGCGGGCGGCCTGGCGGTGGATGAAACCCCGCGCATTCGCGACGTCAGATGGGAAAAGCTGCTGGGCATACTGCAGGACCTGGAGTTGGGCCGGCCGATGGAGATCGACGGCATCTACGACGCCGCCCTAGCGCTGGCCCGGCTGGCCGGGGTGGCCACGCCGGAGCTGGACCGCCTGGTGGCGCTGGTGAATGTGCGGGCGCGGCAGGCCGGTCTGTACCCCGGAGCGGCCGCGCGCGCGCAGTTTACTTCCGCAATGGTCGGCCATCCCGCATAGTGCCTTCGCTGAGACGTTCGGGGGGGTGGGAAAGTGCCGATCCAGGTGGTGAACGGGGCGCAGCTGATGTGCAGCTTCGGCATGGCGCCGTCCAAGCTGATGGTGCTGCCGGTGCGCATGGTGAACGTGGCCAACCAGCCCTCGGCGACGATCATGGACCACAAGCCGATGGTCAACATCATGCCATTCGGCAACTGCATGTGCCCCGCCAACCCCGCCGTGGCCTCGGCCACCGCGGCGGCGATGGGGGTGCTGACGCCAATGCCCTGCATGCCCAACACCACCATGCCCTGGGCACCGGGCGGCATCACCGTGAACAACACCAACGAGGTCACGCTGGACAATCCGTCGATGCTGAACTGCATGTATGGTGGGGTCATCACCATTGCCGATCCCGGCCAGACCGCGACCTTTGTCCCCTGAGGCGTACGCACCCCAATGGCCGACAGACTGACCCAGGACGCCCGGACGCTGCGCTTCGATTGCGGCAACGCGCTGCTGCGCAAGGACACGTTGTTGCTGCACGGGGTGGCGGGGAAGGAGGCGATCTCACGCCCCTACTCGTATGTGGTGACGCTGCTGTGCGACGATCTAAACCAGCGCGTTGACCCGGCCGACATGATCGCCACCTCCGCCTCGATCGGTATGCGGCTGGACGAGAAGCGCACGTTCCAGTTCCGTCATGGCGTGATGCGCAACTTCCAGGCGGCCGGGCGCTCAGGCAAGAAGTTCCAGGTGTTCCGTGCCGAGATTGTGCCGCGCTTCGCGTTGCTGCAGCTCTCCACCGACATGCGCATCTTCCAGGACGCCACCGTGCTGGAAATCCTCAAGGCGGTGTTCGACGAGCACAAGCTCGCCGATTTGGAGATGGACCGCATCAAGTCCGATCCCTATCCCAAGCTCGAATTCTGCGTGCAGTACCGCGAAACCGATTTCGACTTCGTCAGCCGGCTGATGGAGGAAAACGGGATTTTCTACTACTTCCGGCACGAGGAGAAGCGCACCGTGATGGTGCTGGGTGACCAGCCCAGCGACTTCCGCAAGCTTGATCCCTTCGAGATCGCGCTGGAGGCCGACCCGGGGGCCGATCATGTCCATTCCTGGGAACACTCGACCGACCACCGCTCGGGCGCCTGGACGTTGGGCGATTTCAGCTTCACCACCCCCGCCGACCCACCGTTCGAGGAGGTGAAGACCATCGTTCGCACCCCGCCGCGCGACCGGAATAACTTCACGCGCTACGAGTTTCCGCAGCACATCGAGGTGTCCAAGGACCTGAAGCGCTTCACCGAGCGGCGCATGGCCGGCGAGGAGAGCCAGGCCCACGCGATCCAGGGCGGCAGCCAGATCGTCGTCTTCGCCGCCGGCGTCCGCTTCGGGCTGAAGGAGAACAAGATATTTCCGGACGACAGCCCGGGGCCGTATCTGATCAACTCGATGCAGTTCACCGCACTGGAAAAAAGCTACCAGGACAGCAACCTCGGCGAGGTGCTGGCCGGTGCGTTCACCGGCCTGTGGAGCACCGATACCGCCAAGACGCTGGGCCTGGGGGCTGCCAACGACGCCAAGGGCGGTGCCACCCCGCTCGACGAACTGTTCAAGCGCAAATTCGCCGACACGCTCGGCACTGTCGGCAAGGCCGTGGCCACCGGCGGCCTGTCGGTGTTGATCGGATTGATCACCGACCCGATCATCAGCTTCTTCAAGAACCTGTTTGAGAAAAAGAGCGAGTTCGCCAACACCTTCATCGCCATCCCCGACGCAAGCTCGCTTGAGCTGATCCTGTTCCACCCGCCGCGCACCCTGCCCAAGCCGCGCATCAGCGGCCCGCACACCGCCATCGTGGTCGGCCCGAACGGTTTCGACCGGCCCGCCGGTGCGGACATCCATACCGACCAGTGGGGCCGGGTGAAGGTGAAGTTCCCCTGGGACCGCAATGAGAAGAACAACAAGACCGGCGGTACCTCGGGATGGATCCGCGTGGCCGAGGGCTGGGCCGGCGGCAAGTTCGGCATGCAGTTTCCGCCCCGTGTCGGCCAGGAAGTGCTGGTCACCTTCATCGACGGCGACCCCAACCGCCCGATCATCACCGGCCGGCTCTACAATCCTGGCAGCCAACAACCGTTCGACGCACCGGGCACCACGCCGGCCTCGCCGCCGCCCGGCCCGTTCCGCCCGGAAAGCGCCCTGGCCCAGACCACCCAAAGGCGCAGTGGCATCAAGACGGCCTCCACGCCCAAGCCGGACGGGGCCAAGTCACGCTTCCACATGCTGCGCTTCGACGACAATTTCCACCACGAACAATGGCTGATGCGCAGCCAGGGCCGGATGGATGTCACCGCCTTCAGCAACTACTTCGAAAAGGTCTACGGCAACCGCCACATCAACATCGGCGGCAAAGACCCCGACACCGGCAAGGGCGGCGGCGCCTTCGTGATGACCACCGGCGGCACCTACGACCTGCATGTCGGCGATGCGCGCTACGAGGGCATCGACGCGGCGATGCAGATCAGCGTGAAGGCCGACGTGGCGTTCGACTACCAGGCCAAGTGGAACAACATCATCGGCACCGAGGCCACCATCAACGCCCAGAAGGTGGTGATCGAGGCCAGCCAGAAGATCACCCTGAAAGTCGGCGGCAACTTCGTGGTGGTCGATTCCGCGGGCGTCTGGATCAAGGGCAGCATGGTCCAGATCAACTCCGGCGGCTCGCCCGACAGCACCAGCGATGTCAGCATCACCGAGCCGCTGGACGCCAGCCTGGCCGACCCCGGCGACCCGCCGAACTGGATCGCGCTGCATCCGCCGGGCAAGGGCGGCGGGCGGCGCACGCACACCGCGAAGGCGCATCATGGGGTCAGCCTGACGCCGCGGCCGGACGGCACCTGGCAGTTCAGCCCGGGCGTGGTCATCAACAGCACCGACCCCGCCTATGTCGATGCCGTGGCCAACGATCTCGCCACCATCAACGACACACCCATCGGCAATGCCATGCTGACCGACATCGGCACCACCGGGCGCACCGTGTCGATCCAGCCGCGCCCGCCCGGCACCACGGTGCTGGACACCGGCGCCGTCGGCACCAACCCGGCCAACCGCACCAACGGAGTGGGCACCGACTCAACGGTATCGTACAACCCATCGGATTTCCCCGCACCGGGCACGCGCACCAACGCCCCGTCGGACGTGGCGCTCTTTCATGAGATGGACCATGCGGACCACAACGCCAACGGCACCAACACGCGCGACGGCAGGGGCCGCGGCAACGCAGCCAACGGCTTCACCAACGACGAGGAATTCGACACCATCCAGGACGAGAACCAGTATCGTGACGAGCGCGGCCCTTGGCCTGGCCAGCCGGCTGATTCTCATCGCCACGATCACAGCTTCGCCGGCATATAGAGGAGCCCAAGGGACCAACATGGCCAGCACCGACGTCCGCGACGGGATCACGCTCACCTGCGCGCCGGAAAAGCAGGGCGACACCATCGTCTTCGCCTACACCATCGCCAATGGCGGCCACACCGAGGCCTATGTCAGCGACGCCGGCACGCTGATCGACGCCCAGGCGCGCACCGCCAGTGCCGACCCCGACGCCGTGTCGATCTGGCTGTCGCCCGACCGCTTCGCCACCGTGCTCAAGGGCGTGGCGCCGCTGCCGGACGACCGTGACATCCCCGGCGTGGTGATGCCGCTGATGACGCGACTGGCGCCGGGCGCCCGCCTGGAACGCACGCTTGCCCTCGCCCTGCCGCTGGCCGAGCACAGCGCCTACTACAGCCTGACCAATTTGCGCGACTACCGCCTGAGCGAGATCGAGGGCATGCGCCTGGCGATCGACGTGTTCGCCAAAGTGCCTCCGGGCTTCACCCCGTCGCCGGTGGCCTACGCGCCCGACCATGTCGACATCGGCGTGCGCGGCACAATCCCGCTGTTGACCCGCCTATCCTGCCGCTTTCCGGCCCGCGGCCTGCACCTGATGGTCCGCACCGGCACCTATCCGCGCCCCGACTGACGCCGCCATGCCCAGCTCCACCGCCTCCGTGGGTGACATCACCCTCACCTGCGACATCGCCCGCGTCGACGACAGCATCGTCTTCACCTACAGCCTCGCCAACCAGGGCCGCACCGCCGTGGTGGTGATGGACGCCGCCCCGGTGGCCGACCCCGGCACCGGCAAGCGCAGCGCCGATGCCGCCTCCGCCACCACCTGGTTCGGCGCCGACGCCCACGCCCATGTCCTGAAAGGCACCGCCCCGCTGCCCGAAGGGGTGGAGCCGGAAGCCGCCATCCTGCCGATCGGCGTGCGGCTGGAACCGGGCAAAACAATCGAACGCCGCCTGGCCGAACGCCTGCCGCTGTCCGAGCACAGCCCCTATGCGCCCCCCGGCAACCTGCGCGAATACCGCCTGGCACCCATCCAGGGCGTGGCGCTGACAGTGGAAATCCTGCCCGCCCTGCCCGGCTTGGTGGCCGAGGCGCGCGACATCGCGCGCGGCTGGTGGCGCGTGGCCGACCCCGAAGCGGCGGCCGGGCTGGTGCAACGCCTCACCACCTCGTTCCGCGCCCGCGGCCTGTTCATGCTGGTGCGGCTGGCCGGCTATCCTCGGCCGGAGCCGCCGCCCGCGTCCACCGGCAGCGCAGACTGATACAAGTCGCCTCATCAAGTAACTCTAAGTATAGGCACGGCCAGGGCGTTGCCCTGGACCCACCAGGGGCCAAGCCCCTGGACCTTAAATATATGGGTTTCCAAAGGCCGTCGGCCTTTGGTGGGTCCCTGCGGTGCGGCTTCGCGCCGCAACGGCAAGGCCCTGGCCTTGCCATGCCCTATAGGTCACTCACCAGGCCGCTTGGTCTGACCCAGCACC
>JBBQOT010000093.1:0-8393 GCA_038331165.1 Acetobacterales bacterium | reverse complement strand
ATTCCGGCCCGCGTCCAGCGGAGTATTCCGACAAATCGGCCCCGGCGCAGAAATGTGGCCCAGCACCGCGCAGCACCACGCAGTGCACCGCGTTGTGCTCGTCGGCCTCGGTCAGCGCGGCGGCCAGTTCCTTCTGCAATTGCAGGCTGAGCGCATTGCGCCGTTCCGGCCGATTCAGCGTGATCACCGCCGTGGTGTCGCGCACTTCGTAGGTAATCGCCTCGTAGCTCATCCGCCCCTCCCTGCGGCCCGGCCTCATCGGGTCCGGTGCCGGGCGGCAGCGTCGCAAATGGCTGCGATGGCGACAAGCCGCCGCCCTGCGGCCGCGCGGTCAAGGAAGCTTTAACCAGCGCGCTCTATGCGGTTGCGGGCACAGCCCCTGTCGGCCCCCAGACCGGAAGCACCCATCGATCATGCGCGACAACCAGCCGATCACCGCCGAAGAAACCACGGTCAACGAGGGTCAGATACTGGTTTCCCGTACCGACCCCGACAGCCGTATCACCTTCGCCAACAAGGCCTTCATCGAGGTCAGCGGCTTCTCGGAGGCGGAACTGAAGGGCCAGCCGCACAACCTGGTGCGCCACCCCGACGTGCCCGCGCAGGCCTTCTCCAATCTGTGGGAGACGATCAAGGCCGGCCGGCCGTGGGAGGGGCTGGTGAAGAACCGCACCAAGAAAGGCGGCTTCTACTGGGTGCGCGCCAACGTCACCCCGGTGATGGAGGGCGGCAAGAGCGTCGGTTACATCTCGATCCGCTCGCGCCCGGTTGCGGGCGAGGCGGCGGCGGCCGAGGCGGCCTATGCCGCGATGCGGGCCGGCGGGACCGGCATGAGCCTGGTTGAAGGCGAACTGCGCCCGGCGGGAATGGCCGCCCGCCTGGGCGCAACCGCGCGTAGCATCACCTTCCGACTGGCGATCTGCTTTGTCGTGATGATTGCGATGATGCTCGGCCTCGGCGCCATCACACTGCGCGGCCTGGACAATTCCAACGCCGCATTGAGCGGGCTCTACGCGGACCGCATGGTGCCCGCCGGGCAGTTGGCGGTGATCAACGACCTGATGCAGGCCAACTTCGCCCTGCTGCGCGACGCGACATTCGACGTCGAGGCCGGCGCGGCCGAGGCGATCAAGCAGCGCGCCCGCCAGATCGCCGCCAACGGCGACCAGATCACCCGGATCTGGGGCGAATACATGGCCACTTACCTGACCGAGGAGGAAAAGCAGCTCGCTGCGTCCTTCGCCGCCATGCGTGCCCGCTTCGTCAAGGAAGGGCTGGAGGTCGGGATCGCGATTGCCGAGCGGGGCGACCTGGCCAGCCTGAGACGCCATTTGCGCACGACCATGCCGCCGCTGATCGCCGAGACGCGCATCGTGACGCTGAAACTGATCGAGCTGCAGCAGCGCGTCGCCAAGCAGATCGGCGAGGAGGCCGCCGCCGATTTCCGCCTCTACACCATCGAGGTCGGCGCCGTACTCGCGGCCGCCTGCCTCTTCAGCATCGTCTTCAGCTTGTGGCTGCTGGCCACCATTCGCCGGCCGCTGCACGCGATGGAGGGGCATTTCGACACCATCGCCCGTGGCGACCTCGGCGGCCAAATTCCGCTGCCGCCGGCCGGCGAGTTCCACCAGCTGGCGCGCCAGTTGCGCGCGATGCGCGCCCGCCTGTCCTATGTGATCGAGGAGCGCGCCGAGCGCGAGCGGCAGTCCGCGACGGAGCGCCGCGCCGCAGTGCAGGAGATGGCCAGCAACGTGGAGAACGAGACCCGCCTCGCCGTCGAGGGGGTATCGCGCGAAACCACGCGGATGGCCGGCGAGGCCCAGGAGATGAGCGCGGCCGCCCAGCGTGTGAGCGACAACGCCACTTCGGTTGCCGCTGCCGCCGAACAGGCGCTGGCCAATGCGCAGGCGGTAAGTGCGGCCAGCGAGGAACTGACCGCCTCGATCAACGAAATCGCCGGCCAGGTCGCCCAGGCCGGCGCGGTGGCCCAGCATGCCGTGGCCGGCGGCGACCTGGCCCGCCAGCGCATCCGCTCATTGTCGGAATCCGCCGCCCGCATCGGCGACGTGGTGCAGTTGATCAGCTCGATCGCCGCCCAGACCAACCTGCTGGCGCTGAACGCGACCATCGAGGCGGCGCGCGCCGGCGACGCCGGCAAGGGCTTCGCCGTCGTTGCATCCGAAGTGAAGAACCTGGCCACCCAGACCGCCCGGTCGACCGAGGAGATCGCGCGCCAGATCGCCGAAATTCAGGCCACCACCGGCGCGGTGGTCGAGGCGGTCGGCGAGATCGGCAACCGCATCACCGAGCTGGCCCAGGTCTCGATCACCGTTGCCGCCGCGGTCGAGCAGCAGGCCAGCGCAACCCAGGAAATCACCCGCAACGTGGTGCAGACCGGCATCGCCGCGCAGGAAGTGTCGCAACGTATCGCCGAGGTATCCGCCGAGGCGGCGCACACCGGCGCCCAGGCCGACAATGTCCGGGCCGGCACTGACGCCATCGCCGGCACCATCGCCACCCTCAGCGGCAGCATCGTGCGGGCCATCCGCGCCACCACCGAAGACGCCGATCGGCGCCAGCACCCGCGCCACCTAATCGACCGGCCCTGTAGCGTGGCGTTGGTCGGCGGCGGGCGACTGGCGGCCGTGTTGAGCAACATCTCGCGCGGCGGTGCGCGCATCGACGGCATGCCCCAAGCGCCAGTGGGCGCGCACGGCACGCTGACCGCCGACAGCCTGGGGGCGGACTGCCGTGCCGGGTTCTCAGTGGTCGAAGCCGCCAAAGACGGCACGGTGCGTGTGCTGTTCACGCAAGGCACGATATCGCCGGGCCTGACCGCCGCCCTCGATAAGCTGGAGAATCACGGCCGCGCGGCGGCCTGACCGGCGTGCTACAGCAAGCCGCCAGCCGCGGCGCGGGCCAGGCTGGCGGCGACAGAATGCTCGACCATCAGCGCCGCTTCCAGCGCCCGCCACCCGGCGGGGCCGTCGACCAGTACCGGCGCACTATCCAGGATCGCCGCTGCAAAGGCCGCGTGCTCGGCCGCGATCAGGTCCGCCGCCGGCCAACGCACCATCTCGCCCCTTTCGTCCGACGGGTCCAGCGCCGCGCCTATCGCCGGGCGGCGGACATGGCCCAGCGTCTGGTCGGCGAAGTCGAGTGCCAGCAACCCCTCGCGCCCGAACAGCCGCATCCGCCGCTCGGTGCGCGCCGCCACCCGGCTGGCCACCAGCGTCGCCACCGCGCCATTGGCGAAGCGCAACCGGGCGTTGGCCATGTCAAAATGCGGGCCGACCACGGCGGCACCGATGGCATCCACCGTCTCCAGCTTCGCCGCGATCAGCGACAGCACCATGTCGAGGTCGTGCACCATCAGGTCGAGCACCACGCTGACATCGGTGCCGCGCGGCTGGTACGGCGCGATGCGGATGCATTCGATATAGGCCGGGTGGGCCATGCGCGCCACGATCGCCGCGCGCTCCGGCGAATAGCGCAGCAGGTGGCCGATTTGCAGCACCCTGCCGCGGTCGCGCGCCAACGCGATCAGCGCATCGGCCTCGGCCAATGTCGTGGCGATCGGCTTTTCCACCAGCACGTGCAGCCCGGCGCGCAGGGCCGCCGCCGCCGCCGCATGATGCGTGGCGGCCGGGGATGCGATCACGAGGGCGTCGCTCGCCGCCAGCAACGCATCCCACCCCAGCGCGCGGCTGCCGGTCTCGGCGGCCAGCGCCTCGGCCCGGTCGGGCAGCGCGTCGTACACGCCCGACAGCGCCGTTCGCGCACCGCCGGCCACCTTCAGCGCATGGAAGCGCCCGAAATACCCTGCACCGGCGACGCCGATGCGCAGCTGCGACCCGTTCATGACCAACCCCTCGGCCGCCCAGGGGTAGCAGCCGCGCCGCATTTCGGCCATTGCTCCGCGCGACACTGTCGGGCGAAGGCCGGTCGTGGTTGCCTTTGCCGGACCCTGCCGCCATTCTCCGCCGCCGCCGCGCCCCACCGCCCGCCACCGCGCGGCCCTTTGCCTGTAGGAGCCGACCCTGCCGCATGCCCTGTTCCGCCGCTCCCGTCCTGTATCGTAGGGTCGCAATGCGCGCGCAAACCCGCCCCGCCAGTATGCGGCGAGGCCGCCCATGATGTATTTCAGCCGCGCCAAAACGTTGGTCGTGCTGGGTATTTGCCTGCTCGGCGCGCTGTTCTGCCTGCCCAACCTGCTGCCCGCACCCGCCAACTGGGTGCCGTGGCGGGCGATCCATCTCGGCCTCGACCTGAAGGGCGGCAGCTACCTGCTGCTGGAGGTCGACATGTCCGCGGTGATCAAGGAGCGCATCGACAGCATGGCCGACTCGACGCGCCAGGCGCTGCGCCGCGACGGCATCGCCCGCTTCGTCGTCACCCCGGTGCACGCACAGAACCGCTTGACGGTGCGCGTGGACGACAGCACGAAGCTGCCGCAGGTGATGACCCGTCTGCGCGAACTCTCCACCGCCCAGCCGGGCCAACGCCCCGACCTGGAGTTCGATCAGTCGCCCGAGGGCCTGATCACCGTCACCCTCTCGCCGATCGGCCTGCGCGACCGCGCCGGCGCCGCAGTGGCCCAGTCGATCGAGATCGTGCGCCGCCGCATCGACGAAACCGGCGTGGTGGACCCGATCATCACCCGCCAGGGCGAGGCGCGCATCGTCGTGCAACTGCCGGGTGTGGAAGACCCCAACCGCATCAAGCAGCTGCTCGGCAAAACGGCGCGCATGACCTTCCGGCTGACCGACGAAAGCGCCAACCTGTCGTCCAACGTGCCGCCGCCGGGCGTCGATTTCATGACGCTGGAGGGCCGTGGCGGCGCCAAGGTTGCGGTGCGCCGCCGGGTTGAGGTGGATGGCGCCAACCTCACCGATGCGCGCGCCGGCCAGAACAGCCAATCCGGCCAGTGGGTGGTGAACTTCACCTTCGATTCCAACGGCACCAAGCGCTTCGCCGAGATCAGCCGCGCCAATGTCGGCCGCCCCTTCGCCATCGTGCTCGACGACAAGGTGATCTCCGCCCCGGTCATCAACGAGCCGATCACCGGCGGGCGTGGCCAGATCAGCGGCAGTTTCACCGCCGCCAGCGCCAACGAGCTGGCCGTGCTGCTGCGCGCCGGCGCCCTGCCCGCGCCGCTGACGGTGGTGGAGGAACGCACCGTTGGGCCGGAACTTGGCGCCGACGCGATCCGTGCCGGCACCATCGCGCTGGCGGTCGGCTTCGTGCTGGTGCTGGCCTACATGGGGGTCTTCTACGGACTGTTCGGCTGGTTCGCCAATCTCGCCATGGTGGTCAACCTGGTGTTGTTGTTGGCCATCCTGTCGCTGATGGAAGCCACCCTCACCCTGCCCGGCATGGCCGGCATCCTGCTGACGCTGGGCATGGCGGTGGACGCCAACATCCTGATCAACGAGCGGATCCGCGAGGAGGTGATTGCCGGCCGATCACCGCTGAACGCCATGCAGCATGGCTTCGACCGCGCCTTCGCCACCATCCTGGACAGCAATGCCACCGCCTTCCTCAGCCACGTCATGCTGTTCACCTTCGGTGCCGGCCCGGTGCGCGGCTTTGCCATCACCATCACCGTAGGCATCGTCACCTCGATGTTCACCGCCACCGTGCTGGCACGCCTGATGATGGTCACCTGGTACGCCCGCCTGCGGCCCCAAACGCTGCCGGTCTAGCGACGCTGCCGGTCTAGGAACGCGCCATGTTCATCCGCCCGCTCTTTCGCATCGTTCCCGACAACACCCGCATCCAGTTCATGCGCGGCCGCTTCATGGGCCTGATCGTCTCGGCGATCCTGTCGACAGCCTCCGTCGCGCTGTTCTTCTATCCCGGCCTGCACCTGGGCATCGACTTCGCCGGTGGCGTGGTGATGGAGATCCGCACCCCCGCCGCCGCCGATATTCCGGCGCTGAAGGCGGGTCTGGCCGCGAAGGGCCTGGGCGAGCCTGCCATGCAGCGCTTCGGCGACGACAACGCGGTGATGATTCGCCTCGGCCCGCAACCGACCGAAGCCGCCAACCAGAAGGTGATCACCGCGGTGCGCGAGGCGCTGGAAGCCACCCAGCCCGGCACCCGCATCGTGCGCACCGATGCCGTGGGCGCCGCGGTCTCCAAGGAACTGTTCCGCGACGGCATGATCGCCCTCGGCGTGTCGATGCTGATGATCCTGATCTACATCTGGTTCCGCTTCGAATGGCAGTTCGCCGTCGGCGCGGTGGTCACGCTGATTCTGGACGTCACCAAGGCGATCGGCTTCCTGGTCATCACCGGGCTCGATTTCGACCTGGTGATGGTCGGCGCGATCCTGTCGATCCTGGGCTATTCCACCAACGACAAGGTGGTGGTCTACGACCGCATGCGCGAGAATCTGCGGCGCTACAAGACGATGCCGCTGCGCGACCTGATCGATTTGTCGATCAACGAAACGCTGAACCGCACCGTCGGCACGTCGATGACGATCTTCCTGGCCAGCCTGCCGCTGGTGATCTTCGCCTCCGGATCGAGCCTGGCCGGCTTCGCGTGGATGAACCTGTTCGGCATCATCGTCGGCACCTCGTCATCGATTTTCATCGCCGCCCCGATCCTGTTGTTCCTGGGCGAGAACCGACTGCGCCGCGACGCCCAGCCGCCCGCCCCATCCGCTGGCAAGCCAGCCGAGGCAGCACCCTAGCCCGATGAGCCCGCTCGCCCGCCGCAGCCTGCTCGGCGCCATGCTCGCCCTCCCCGCAGTGGCGCGGGCGCGCTCCATTCCGACAGTGCCGATGATCCCGCTGATCGTCGGCAGCCCACCCGGCCGTGGCGCCGACCTCGCCGCCCGCGCTTTCGCGCCCTATCTCGAACGCCATTTGCGCCAGGTGCGGGTGGCCGTCGTCAACCGCCCCGGCGAGGCCGGACTGACCGCGCTGCGGCTGCTCGCCGATTCCGACCCCGCCGGCACCGCCATCGGCTGGGTCGCCAGCCCCACCCTGCCCGCCCGCATGGTCGACCGGCCCGGGGGCGATGGCCTGCTCGACCGGCTGCAACTGGTGGCCGCCGTGCGGAAGGAGCCGATCGTCTTCGTCTCCTGCCCGCGCAGCCCGGTGGCCTCGGTGGGCGCCCTGTTGAAGCGTGCCGGCGACGATGCCGGGGCCGTACCGCTGGGCACCCCGCCCGAGGGCAGCGCCGGCCACCTCGCCGCATTGCGGCTACAGGCCATCAGCGGGGTGACGCTGAACATCGTCGCCTTCCCTTCATCGGCCGCTGCACGCCAGGCCGCCCATGCTGGCAACATCGCCGCGGCCGCACTCGCCTTGGGCGATGCGCTGGAAGGCCTGCGCGACGGCGGCCTGATCGGCCTGGGCATCGCCACCCGCCGCCCCAGTCGAGCATTGCCGACGGTGGCCCCACTGCGCGAATCCGGCCTGGTTCTTTCGGCCGCCATCCTGCGCGGCCTCGCCGTGCCGGCACAGGCCGACCCCGCCCGCGTCGCGGCACTGGAGGCGGCGCTGCGCGGCGTGGTTGCCGACCCCGAGTTCATCGCCGCCGGCGACGAATCGGGCTTTATGGCCAGCCTGGTGACCGGAGACGCCTGGGCGACGCATATGCGCGAGGAACACGCGACCCTGGCCGAGATGTGGCAGGCCACGCCCTGGGCGGCCGGCCCCGCCGGCTAAATCTTCCGTCGGACACTGCTCCACTACCGACAGACTTAAAAAGTGACGCTCAGCCAAGAAGTTTGGGGTTTCGCCCCAAACCCCACCAGGGGCCAAGCCCCTGGACCTTAAATACATGACAACAAATGGGTTTCCAAAGGCCGCCGGCCTTTGGTGGGTCCAGGGCGAAGCCCTGGCCTTGCCTTCCTTGATAGGTCAATCATTAAACCGCTTGGCATAACGCCGTCGCCTACCCGTACTGCGGCACCTCCAGCGACACCACAATCCCGGCATTGGCGATCACCGCGGTGTCCTTGGCGCCGACCACATCCAGCCCGCCCTTCACCACCTTCACCGTCACCACGCCATAGGGCAGCGAGGCGTGCACCCGCTCGGCATCCACCTGTGCGGGCTGCTGCACGCCGATCGTGACGTCCACCTGCATCTTGTGGATATCCAGCCCCAGCGAGCCGATCAGGCTCATTGAGGAATGGTGCAGCGCGTCCTGCACCGCGCGCAGCGCCGCCTTGGTGTAGTCACTGCCGTGCAGATCGTTGCCCATGCCCATTTCGAGGATGATGCGCTTCAGCGCCGTCGGTCGGGGCATCAGGCCACCTCCTCTGGAATGTCGAGCCACACCACTGCGGCCGCCGTTGCCATCACGGTAGACCCGGTGCCGGCGGCGTTGGGAACTTCCAGCCCGCCTTCCACCACCTCGCAGGTGCCGGTGCC
>JBBQOT010000092.1:0-8400 GCA_038331165.1 Acetobacterales bacterium | reverse complement strand
CATCGCCCCGCTGCAGGTCGCGACGATGGATACGATCAGCTTCCTCGACAACCGCCGCTATCTCGGCGAGCTCAAGGCAACCCGGGCAGGGGCGGTGCTGGTGCATCCCGCAATGGCCACGCATGTGCCCGCTGGCTGCGTCGCCATTCGCACCGTCCAGCCGTACCTCGCTTGGGCGCGGGTTGCGGCATTGTTCCATCCGCAGCCGCCGCTGCGCCCGGGCATTCACCCCGCCGCGGTGGTGGATCCGGCGGCCCAGGTTGACCCATCCGCCGAGATCGGGCCGTTGGCGGTGGTGGAGGCCGGGGCCGAGATCGGCCCGCGCTGCCGCATCGCACCGCTGGCGGTGATCGGCGCCGGCGTGGTGCTGGGTGCCGATTGCCGTGTCGGCGCGGGCGCCAGCATCAGCCACGCCCTGGTCGGCGCGCGCGTCTATTTCTATCCGGGCTGCAGGATCGGGCAGGAGGGGTTCGGCTTTGCACCAGGCCCCGCCGGGTTCACCACCGTGCCGCAACTCGGCCGCGTGCTTATCGGCGACGACGTGGAGGTGGGCGCCAATTCCACCATCGACCGCGGTTCCAGCAGCGACACGGTGATCGGCGCCGGCACGCGCATCGATAACCAGGTGCAGGTCGGCCACAACGTCCATATGGGGCGCTGTTGCGTCCTCGTCGCCCAGGTCGGCATCTCCGGCTCCGCCGTGCTGGGCGACTTCGTCCAGATCGGCGGCCAGGCCGGCGTCACCGGCCACCTGACGATCGGCAACGGCGCGCGCATCGGTGCGCAGTCGGGCGTGATGGGCGATGTGCCGGCCGGCGCGGAATTCGTCGGCGCGCCGGCGATGCCGGCACGCCAATTCTTCCGCGACTACGCTACCATGCGCAAGATCGTTGCCCGGGAACAGGGCGCGCGCAGCGCCGCGGCGTCGGGCAGCACACAGGAAGCGAACAAGGATCGGAGCTGACAGGCATGGACATCACACGCCACCAGCAGGCAGGGCAGCAAGACGGCGACGTCGGCAGCACCATCGATATCGCAGGGATCATGCAGGCGATTCCGCACCGTTACCCGTTCCTGATGCTCGACCGTATTGTCGACCTGGTGCTCAACCAATCGGCCACCGGGGTGAAGAACGTCACGGTCAACGAGAACTTCTTCCAGGGCCATTTCCCCGGCCACCCGGTGATGCCCGGCGTGCTGATCATCGAAAGCATGGCCCAGACCGCGGCCGTGCTGGTGGTCGAGACGATGGGGCCCGAGGCACGCGGCAAGGTGGTGTATTTCATGTCGATCGAGGGCGCGAAGTTCCGCCGCCCGGTGGTCCCGGGCGACCAGTTGCGCATCCACATCACCAAGCAACGCAGCCGCGGCAATGTCTGGAAGTTCAGAGCGGTTGCCAAGGTCGACGGCACGACGGTGGCCGAGGCGACCTACGCCGCGATGATCATGGACCACTGACGCCGCCCTGGCAGCGGCGGTAGCGCCCGCCACGATTCCGCCATTTTTATCGGCAGAACAACATGTTATAGGGCGTTCTAGAGAAACATGCGGCAACAATGATTGTTTGGCCGCCGCGCGATGCGGGCCCTAGTGTGCAGGTGCACACGCCCCGGCATTGCGAAAGTTTGTTTGATGGATGCGTTTCCAGCCCATATCGTTCCAGCCGGCACCGATGCCCTGTCGGACCGTACAACCGGCGGCGCGCGCGGCGTGCAGATACACAGCCTCGCCGTGGTCGACCCGGCTGCACGATTGGGCATGAATGTCGTGATCGGCCCGTTCTGTACCGTCGGCCCTGATGCCGAGATCGAGGATGGCGCGCGCCTGATCTCCCACGTGGTGATCGACGGCCACACCTGCATCGGCGCCGATGCCGTGCTCTATCCCTTCGTCACCGTCGGAATGGCGCCGCAGGACCTGAAATACCGCGACGAGCCAACCCGCACCGAGATCGGCGCCCGCACCCTGTTGCGCGAGCACGTCACAATCCACCGCGGCACCGCCACCGGCCGCGGCATCACCCGCGTCGGTACTGACTGCCTGCTGATGGCAGTCAGCCACGTGGCGCATGACTGCCAGATCGGCAACGGCGTGATCGTGGCCAACAATGTCGTCATGGGCGGCCATGTCAGCATCGGCGACAACGCGGTGATCGGCGGCGCGGCGGCGATCCACCAGTTCGTGCGGATCGGCCGTGCGGCGATGATCGGCGGCGTCTCGGGCGTCGAGGCCGACGTGATCCCATTCGGCACCGTGCTCGGCAATCGCGCCCGCCTGGCCAGCCTGAACGTCATCGGCCTGCGCCGCCGCGGCTTCAGCCGCGACCAGATCGCCCGGCTGCGCGCCGCCTTCAAGTTGATGTTCCGCGGCCCCGGCGTGTTCGCCCAGCGCGTGGAACAGGCCCGGGCCAGCTTCGGCGACGACGCGCTGGTGGCCGAAGTGCTCGCCTTCATGGACGCCCCTAGCAAGCGCGGCCTGATGCGTGCCGCCGGCGTCGGCACCGACGAAGGCTGATCCCGGCGCGGCTTCGCGGTGGTTACGTGGAGAAATTATTTCAAGCCCGCCAATTGCGCGGGTCCGCCATGCACCCATATGCCCTTCCTACGAGATCACAGGGAACGCACATATGTCGCTGAGCCGTCGGGCCGTCCTCGCATCCGCTGCCATGGGGGCCGCCGCGTTGGCATCGCCCGCCATCGTCCAGGCCCAGGGGTCGCGCGTGCTGCGGTTTATTCCGCACGCCGATCCCACCTCGCTCGACCCGGTCTGGACGACGGCCGACATTACCCGCAACCACGGCAACCTCGTCTACGACCAGCTTTTCGGCGTCGACGAGAACTTCAAGCCGCACCCCCAGATGCTGTCCGGCGCCACCACCTCCGCCGACGGCCTTACCTGGGAGCTGACGCTGCGCGACGGGCTGAAGTTCCACGATGGCGAGCCGGTGCTGGCCAAGGATTGCGTGGCCACCATCCGCCGCTGGTGGGTGCGCGACAGCTACGGCACCGTGCTCCAGGCAGTGACTGACGAGATCAGCGCGCCGACCGACAAGATGATCCGTATCCGCCTCAAGCGCCCCTTCGCCCTGCTGCCCGAGGCGCTGGCCCAGCCGGCCTGCGTGATGATGCCCGAGCGCATCGCCAAGACCGACCCCAACACCCAGATCAGCGACCCCACCGGCAGCGGTCCCTTCCGCTTCAAGGCCGACGAGCGCGTTTCCGGCTCGCGCGTGGTCTATGAGCGCAACGCCGCCTACATGCCCCGCCAGGGTGGCGAGACCAGCTTCCTCGCCGGCCCCAAGGTGGTGCATTTCGACCGCGTCGAATGGACCTTCCAGCCCGACCCGGCCACCGCGTCCGCTGCGATGCAGAAGAACGAATACGATTGGTACGAAGGCCCGGCCATCGACCTGGTGCCGCTGCTCAAGCGCGACCGCAATCTGTCGCTCAAGATCATCAACCGCATGGGCGGCATCGGCTGCATCCGCTTCAACTCGCTGCACCCACCGTTCAACAACGTCGCCATCCGCCGCCTGGTGCAGGCCTGCGTCAACCAGAAGGATTTCGCCGAAGCGGTCGCCGGCGCGGTGCCGGAATTGTTCAAGACCGGCGTCGGCCTGTTCACCCCCGGCATGCCGATGGCCACCGACGCGGGCGTCGAGGCGATTGCCGGCCGCACCGATTTCGACAAGGTGAAACAGGAACTCATCGCCGCCGGCTACAAGGGTGAGAAGGTGGTGCTGCTCGGCCCGTCCACCATCCCCTCGCTGCACGCCCAGTCGCTGATCGCCAACGACCTGCTGCGCAAGATGGGCTTCAACGTCGACTATCTGGCGTTGGAATGGGGCACCGTGGTGCAGCGCCGCGCCAGCAAGGAGCCGGTGGACAAGGGCGGCTGGAGCATCTTCATCACCAACCTGACCAGCCTGAACAACGTCTTCGTGCCGGCGCAGATCGCCATTCGCTCCGGCCCGGCCGCCTGGTTCGGCTGGCCCGACGCGCCCAAGCTGGAGGAACTGCGCGAGCAGTGGCTGATAGCACCGAACGAGGCCGAGCAGAAGCGCATCGTGCGCGAGATGCAGCTCCAGGCTTTCCGCGATGTGCCATACGTGCCGACCGGGCTGTGGACGGGCTACACCTGCTTCAACAACTCATTGACCGGCATTCAGAACGGCTGGCCAGTGTTCTGGAGCGTCCGTCGCGCTTGATCCGCCGTTTCTGATGAGTGCCCGCGCAGGTGATGACCCTTCCATCGCCTGCGCGGGTGACCTTTGAAGGAAGGCAAGGCCAGGGCTTTGCCCTGGACCCACCAAAGGCCGAGGGCCTTTGGAAACCCTTTAATTTCAATGAAATGAGGTCCAGGGGCTCGGCCCCTGGCGGGGTGTGGGGCGGCGCCCCACGCTTGCCTGCGATCGGTCGTCAATTCCGGCGGCTGGTATAGACGGCGCTTGCCATGATGCGTGGCCTTGGGGCGCCTCCCCCCCTGCCACGGCGTCAGAAATGCGGTCCAGGCAGCACCAGCACCTGCGGCGCTGTCGGCAGTGTGGCCCGGCTGATTGTGAAGCTGGTGGTCTCGGCCAGCCGGATTTCCGCCTTGTCGCGCATTCGCGCGAGGAACCGGTTCAGCACCTCCTGCGACCAGTAGTGCATCGGCAGGATGATCCGTGGATTGAGCTGCCCCAGCACCTCCACCATGTCACCCTGGCTCGATGTCCAGGCGCCGTCGATCGGCACCATCACGATATCCAGTTGCCCCAGCGTCGCCAGGTCGTCGGCGTTCAACAGGTGGTGCAGATGGCCCAGGTGGCCGACGCACAACCCACCAGTTTCGAACACGAAGATCGAGTTGCCGTAGCGCCGCGTCCCGCCATCGAAGCTGCGGATATTGGTCGGCAGGTTGCGCACCCGCAGGTCGCCGACCTTGATGTCGTGCTGCGCCGGCCCGCCGTCGCCGCGCCAGCCGCGCAGTACATGGGCAATGCGCGGATCCGGCGTATCCGTGAAGTGCGTACTGTGGGCGTGGTTCATCGTGATGACGTCGGGCAGCCGCGGCGGCATGTGCCGGCCGGAGAAATCGGTCACCGCCGCGACACCGCCGGGTGATTCGATCAGGAACGTCGCATGGCCCAGAAAGGTGATGGTGGTTTCGCCGCCTTCCGCCGCCGCCAGGCCGGCGCGATGCAACAGTGGCGCGCGCTGGGCCGACACCCCGCAGGCAAGGGCGAGGGCCGGTAGCAGGCCCAGGCACAGCGCCAGGGCAGACAGGACGGCGCGGCGCAGCAGCTTCATGGCGGCCTCTTGGTCGGGACTGACACGATCCTGCCGAATCGCACTCCGCCCCGTCACGCGAAAACTTCTACGCCAGCACCCGCTCTGCCCCACGGCGCCTCAGGCGCGCTACCAGGCCCTCGAACAGCTGAACGAGTCATTATTTCGTGCCGGAAATCAACTGTTGGCGAAAATGTACATGTAGTCGCTGCTGCTGCCGGGATCGGAGCCGAACAGCACCGAAAGCCGCCCGCCGATCCGATCGGCGTCGGTCAGTCCGGCCAATGTCAGCGACACGTTGAACTTGCCCGGCGCGGTGGCATGCATCGTCAACCCCGTGTAGGTGGCCGCGCCCTGGTCTTCGAACCAGCCGATGGAATAGGCCGACGGCGTCACCCCCCACAGCGTCACCGCGTCGCCCTTGCCCAGCCCCACCACCGTACCCCACAGGGCCGCCGGCGCGTTGCGCCCATCCAGGAAGAACGTGTCCGCCCCACTGCCGCCAGTCAGAAAGTTCGAGCCGGTGCCGCCATCCAGCACGTTCTGCCCCGCCGTCACCACCAGCGCGTCGTTGCCCGACCCGCTGCGCAGGAACACGTTCGCCGCTGCGGCGGAAAGGTTGATGCTGTCGCTGCCAAGATAGACGAATTCGCTGCCGAGATAATCGACCGGCCCGGCATAGGCGGCCAGGGCAGGGGTGCCGCTGATCCCCGTGGTGGTGTTGGTCATCGCCAGCGGTACCGCAGGCGGCGGGAGGTAATGATCGTTGATGGTGACGCTCGCCGTGCCGCGGCCGATGCTGAGGCCGGTAGGATCGGACAGCGTCAGCACGAAACTCTCGCTGCCCTCCTGCTTGTGGGCCTCGTCGTTGATCGCCACGCTGACGGTCTGGGTCAGCGGCCCGCCGGGCTGGAAGGTGAGCAGGCCGCCGCCCTGTCCGGCCGGCAGGTCGTGATCGGCCACCGTCGCCGTGCCGTCCCCCACGTTCCAGCGCAGCGACACCGGCGCGGTGGGCGCGCGGTCGAGGCTGATGTTCATCGATACGCGCTGTGCCGCCTCGTCGATCGTCGCGTCGGCGCCGAGCGCGGCGATCGGCGCGACCAGCGGCAGCGTGACCGCGAAGCGCGCCCAGTCGGTCGTCTGCCGTCCGTCCGAGGCGCGGACATAGAGCGTGTCGCCGATGCTGCCGGCAACGAAGCGCAGCCTGCCGAGATCGGCGGCGGCAACGCCGATCACCTGGTTGGTCGGCTGCGCCACCCCGTCGATGCCCCAATGCCCGCTGGTCGCATCCGCGGTGGCGTCCCAGACATTGTAGTACAGCGTGTCGCCGTCCGGATCGCTCGCGCTGAACAGGTTGGCGGGCAGGATCGTCAGGCCCGTGCTGGCCGGCAGGTCGGATGCGGTGACCACCGGGGGCCGGTTGACCGTCACCGTGAAGCCTGCCCAGTCGGTGGTGTGCTTTCCGTCGGAAACCCGCACGTCGAGCGTGTCGCCGGTGGTGCCGGCGACGAAGCGCAGCCTGCCGAGATCGGCGGCAGCAACGCCGATCACCTGGTTGGTCGGTTGCGCCACCCCGTCGATTTCCCAGTGGCCGCTGGTGGCATCCGCGGTGGCGTCCCAGACATTGTAGGACAGCGTGTCGCCGTCCGGATCGCCCGCCCCGAACAGGTCGGCGGGGCCGAGCACCTGGCCCGCGATCACCACCGCGCTGTTGGCGCTGACCGACGGGGCGCGATTGGCCTGGCCGAACTGCGCCGCCTCGGCGTTCACCTGCCGGTTCGCCCCGGCCATTGTCACCGTGGTGGCATAGCTGCCGGCCAGGCCGCCACCCGAGTACGTGACCGAGTAGGTGCCGTCCAGCAGTGGCATCTGGTAGCCGCCGGAGGACCACGACGTGGTGGTGAAGCTTCCCTGCGATCCGCTGGCCGTCACCGTCACGCCGCCGCGCCCTTCGCCGGCGTCGTAGAAGGTGTCGCCGTCGGCGTCATCATAGACCACCCCGGTCAGGAACCAGCTGGTCCCCGTGGCGGCAAAGGCCTGGGTGATCATCGAGGCGTTGTAGGTATTGGCCGAGGCGGTGTACGCCCCGGTCACCTGCCCGATCCCCAGTTCGCGAAAATCGCCCTTCAGAATATTTACACGGTGGCCTGGGCTGCGGAACAACCCCTCGTGCTGCTGCTCGACATAGGCGGCGAGGTCGCCGAGCGTCCCGATCGTGCCGGTCCACGAGATGTTCTCGCCCCAGGTCCACGACCCCGTGAAGGAATATCCCGCCACCGTCATCCGGGCGCCGGGCGACGACCCGCCCACGCCAGTGTGGCTGAACTGGTCGAAATCCAGCATCCAACTGCTGTGCGCCCGTGCCGCGTCCACCAGCAGGTCGTTGGACGCCAGCGCCTGCCTGGCGGTGCCGTTCAGCGTCCCTGGCGCCAGCCCCTGGTTCAGGTCGATGCCATAGCGCGCCGCCTCGGCCAACGGGTCGGCCCGCGCCCGGTTGACCAGCTGCAGCATGTAGGTCTCATAGCGGTTCGCCTCTGCCATGCCCAATCCGCCCCGCTTTCCAGCTCCTGCCTAGCTCGCCAGATCGACCAGGGTGCGCAACAGCACCCGTGCGCCGGCCGCCAGCTGCGCGGGCGACGAGTATTCCGCGGGATTGTGACTGATTCCCCTCCGCGACGGCACAAAGATCATCCCGGTCGGGCAGATCGGCACGACAAACTGCGCGTCATGGAACGCGCCCGACGGGATCGGCCGCTGCCGCAGCCCCTCGGCGGCCGCCGCCACCGCGCCGGTCACCAGCGGATCGAACACCACCGGCATGGCATGGAAATTCTCCACCAATGCCACGTCGCAGCCCGCCACCGCGCCGCGGATCGTCGCCTCGATCGCATTGCCTTTGGCGCGCAGCACGGCTTCGTCGGGGTGGCGCAGGTCGATGGTGAAGCTCACCCGGTTGGCCACCGAGTTCGAGGTGTTGGGCGAGACCTCCACGCGCGCCACCGTGAAGCGCAGCGTATCGCTGGGGTCGGCGGTGAGCGTGTTCAGCGCGGTGACGGCGCGGAGGAAATCCTGCACCGCATCGCGCCGGCCGCGCAGCGGCGCGGTGCCGGCATGCGCCGTTTCGCCGGTCAGC
>JBBQOT010000091.1:0-8420 GCA_038331165.1 Acetobacterales bacterium | reverse complement strand
GTGGTGGCGATCACCCGCGGCGGGCTGATCCCGGCGGCGATCGTGGCGCGCGAGTTGGAACTGCGGGTGATCGAGTGCGTCTCGGTGGTGACCTATGCCAAGGGCGGGGAGGGCGAACAGGCGCGCGGCGAACCGGAGGTGGCCAAGCTGCCGGTGGCGGCGGGGGATGGCGCGGGCTGGCTGTTGATCGACGACCTGGTGGATACCGGAACCACGGCGCGGGTGGTGCGCGCGTTGTTGCCAAAGGCGCATTTCGCCACGGTATATGCCAAGCCCGCGGGCAAGCCGTTGGTCGACGATTTCGTCACCGAGGTCAGCCAGGACACTTGGATCCTGTTTCCGTGGGACACCGAGCCGGCCTTTTCGGTGCCGCTGGTCAAACGCGATGGTCAAACCAACGATCCGAATATTTAGGCGCCCGATAATTGATACAAAGTCGCGTAAAGGATGACCCATTGAAGCCAAGCATGGGGCTTCGCCCCAAACCCCACCAGGTCCGAAGCGCGCCTTCGCGCGACGGGCCGAGCCCCGGGACCTCATGACATTGAAATGGATGGGTTTCCAAAGGCCCTCGGCCTTTGGAAACCCATTTCAATTTGGCAATATGAGGTCCAGGGGCTCGGCCCCTGGTGGGGTTTGGGGCAAGGCCCCATTCTTTTTGGCGGCAAACATCAACGGGACGGCAGGGCACCCATGAAGCGGCGCAGCATTTCGGCCCATTTGGCGGCGTCGGTGCCGGAGGCGAGGTGGCCGTGCTCGCTGTCGATCTCGGCGTATTCGGCGGACACGCCGGCGGCGGCGAGGTCGGCCATCACGCCCGGGGCGAGGCTGGGCGGGAACAGCGCGTCGGTGCGCGACAGGACATAGAGCACCCGGGCCTTGATGCGGTTGAAGTGCGGCGTGGCGTCCATGCCCTGTAGCACGCGGCCGAGCACCAGCAGGGAATGGCCGTCGAACGCGTCGGCCCAGGCTTCGGCGCGGGCGCGGATGGCGGCGTCGCGGGCGGATTTTTCCGGGAACAGGTTGGCGAGTTCGGCCTCGACGCCATAACGGCGCAGGGTTTCCTCGCGGATATCGGCCATGGTGGCGCGGATGCCGCCGGCTTCGTAGTAGTGGCCGCCGTTCCAGTTCGGCGACGTGGCCATCCGCGCCTCCAGCGCATCGGGTCCGCGATCGGCGGGGCGGCGCGGGGCGGTGACCACGGGCACCAGCCCATCCATGAAATCGGGGAAAGTGATGCCCCAGGCGAAGGCCTGGAAGCCGCCATAGGACGGGCCGACGACGGCGGCGAGGTGTTTTACGCCCAGCAGGTCGAGCAGCTTTTTCTGCGCGGTGATGATGTCGGTCAGCGACAAAGCGGGGAAATCGGGGCCATAGGCGCGGTTGGTGGCCGGGTTGAGGCGCATCGGCGCGGTGGAGCCATAGGCCGAGCCGAGCATGTTGGAGCTGACGACAAAGAAGCGGTCGGTGTCGATCGGTTTGCCTGGCCCCACCAACGCGGCCCACGAGCCCTCGGACGACACCGCGCCGCTGGAATGGGCGAACATATGGCTGCTGGTATAGCCGTGGGTCAGCAGCACCGCGTTGGCGCCGCCGGGGGCGAGCCGGCCGTAGGTGACGAAAGCCAGGCGCGCATTGGGCAACACCGCGCCGCTGGTGAGGGCGAGGTCGCCGATCTGGCCAAGCAGGGTGCCGGGAAGCAGGGTCTGGGTCATGGCCCGATTCTGCGGGGCAGGGGAGCGGATGGCAAGCGCTGCAAAGGTCAGCCGTTGCCCGCTTCCAGGCGACCGTCGCGCAACGACACCAGGCGGTCGAATCGATCAAAAATCTTCTCGTCGTGGGTGACGACGAGCACCGCCGCGCGCTGTTCCTGCGCGACCTGGCGCAGCAGGTCCATCACCACGCGGGCGCGCTCGGAATCGAGGGCGGCCGTCGGTTCGTCGGCCAGGATGATCTGCGGGCGGTTGGCCAATGCCCGGGCAATCGCCACGCGCTGGGCTTCGCCACCCGACAAGCGGGACGGCATTGCGGTGGCGCGCCGGCCCACCTGCAGGTAGTCGAGCAGCGTCATGGCGCGTTCCCGGGCCTCGGCCGTCGCGGTGCCGGCGAGGGTCATCGCCAGCGCCACGTTGTCGATGGCGTTGAGGAACGGCAGCAGGTTGTGGAACTGGAAGATGAAGCCGATGCGCTCACGCCGCAGCCGGCGCAAATCGGCGATGCGGTAGCCGTTGTCCCAGACCACTTCGCCGCCCAGGAGCAGGCGCCCGGCGCTGGGCTCCTGGATGCAGGCGACGATGTTCAGCAGGGTGGATTTGCCGCTGCCGGAGGGGCCGCGCAGCCCCACCACCTCGCCCGGCTCCACGGCGAGGTCGACGCCGGTCAGTGCGCGCACCGCGGTTTCGCCGCGGCCGAAGGTTTTGTCGAGCGCTTCGACGCGCACCAGCGGCGGGGCCACCGGTCAGCCCCCGAGGGCCTGCTGCGGCTCGATGCGCAGGGCGGCGCGGATCGATAGCAGGCTGGCCAGCAGGCAGATGGTGGCGATCACCCCGGCCATTGCGGCCACTTCGGCCGGGCCGAGGGCCACGGTGCGCGGGAAATAGTCGCGCACGGCGAACACCCAGCCGACCGCCGCCAGATATCCGGTGCCGCCCAGCAGCAGGGTCTGTTGCAATACCAGGGCGGCGATGGTGCGGTCGGGTGCCCCGATCAGCTTCAGGGTGGCGATCTCGCGCAGCTTGTCCATCGTCATGGTGTAGATGATCAGCGCGATGATCACCGCCGAGACGAACAGCAGCACCACGGTGAACAGGCCCAGCTGCATGCGGGCGCGTTGCACCAGCGAGCGGGTGAGCACGTCGGATTGTTCGGCATCGCTCAGCGCCGCGAGGTGCTTCCAGCGGCGCACCGCCTCGGCCGTGGCCGCCGCGTCGGCGCCTGGGTGCAGTCGGGCGATCACCGCATTCACCGTGTCGGTGGCGCCGGGGGCGGCGCCGGCGGCGAGGGCACGACGCGCGGCCGAGGGCGCGAGCTTGAATTGCAGGTCCTGGCTGTCGCGCAAATGGATGAAAGCCAGCGGGTCGCCGCCGGAGGAAACCAGACCGCTGGTGGTGCCGACCACGCGATAGCGGTCGCGACCGAGCAGCACGGTGGCGCCGGGGGGCAGGCCGGCGCGGCGGTCGGCCACCATCTCGAAGCGCGCATTGCCGAGCGCACGACCCTCGGCGATGGCGGTGGGGCCGCCGGGCTGGCCGGGTTCGAAGCCAAGCACCTGCATGCGCACCGTGCCGTGCGGCGCCTGCGCCTCGACGGTGCGTAGCGTGATGCTTCCGGCAGCGGCCACGCCGGGCAGGCGGCGGACCATGGCGCGCACATCGCCCGGCAGCCGCGATGCCTCGGCGAAGGGGCCGCGGGTGCCGGATTCCACCACCCAGAGATCGGCAGCCATGGCGCGCGAGAGGGCGAGCGCCTCGGAGACGACGCCCTGGTAGATGCCGACCATCGACAGTACGACGCCCATCAGCAGCCCCAGGCCCACGCCAGTCAGCAGGAAGCGGCCAAGCTTGTGGCGGATGTCGGCCAAGGCAAGGTTCATGGAGCAAGGTTCATGGAGCGAGGTTCATGGAGCGAGGTTCATGGGGCCAGGTTCATGGGGCGACCGCCTGGGCGTTTCGGCCGACCGCGAACCCGCTCCCGGAGGTCACCGCCACGGGCACATCGTCGGGTAGCCCGTCGGTGATCGCGAGCCTGGCATCGACCAGCCGGGCGGCGAAACGCACCTCGCGCCGGGCCAGGTGGCCGTTCTCGATGGTCCAGACGGTGCCGCGAATGCCGTCGAAGCCATGCACCGCGGCCTCGGGGATCAGGCGGGCACGGGCCAGCCGGCCGGTTTCGATCAGCACCTCGGCCTGTTCGCCGATCACCGGCGTGATCGGGCACGCGCGGCAGCGGACATAGACGCGCCGCTCCTCGGTCACCCGGTCGGCTTCCAGGCCGATGCGGACCACCTCGGCTGGCATCGGGTTGCCCGGACGGCTGCGCAGGGTGACGCGGGCGGGTTGGCCAAGGGCGATGTCGCCGGCGCGGCCCTCGTCGACATAGGCCAGCGCCCACAGGCTGTCGGGGACGATCAGGGTGAACACCGCCTCGCCGGGGTTGAGCGCGGTGCCAGGTTCGCGGGTGCGGGCGATCACCAGGGCGTCGAACGGGGCGACCAGCACGTGCTTGGCCAGGGTCGTGCGCTCGGCCTGGAGATTGGCCTGGGCCTCGGCCTGGGCGGCGCGGGCGACGGCGGCATCGGCGCGGTTCACCCCGACATCGGCCTGGGCGGAGGTGGCCTCGGTATCGGCCAGCTCAGCCGCTTCGACACTGCCGGCGCCGCGGCTGGCGAGGTCGCGGCGGCGTTGGGCGGTGGCGCGCTTCTGCACCAGCTGCGCCTCGGCCCGTTCGCGTTGCGCCTCGGCGCGGGCGACGGCGGCCTCCGCCGAGAGCATCGACGCTTCGGCGCGCGCCACCCGGGCGTGCTGGCTCGCCGCGTTCAGCGTGGCGAGCACCGTGCCGGCGGCAACCCGGTCGCCGTGGTCGGCGAGCACCTCGACCAGCGTGCCGGCGACCTCGAAGCCGACCCGCGCCAGCACGCGGGCCTCGATGGCGCCGAGTCCGAAGACGGTGACCGGCACGTCCTGGGCGAAGGCCGCGACGGGAACCTGCAACGGCCGCTGGGTGGCGAACCACCACGCCGCGAGGCCACCGATGGCGACAATTGCGATGCCGATGAGGCGACGCAGGCGCACCGGCTCGTCAGGACGCCTTGCTAGCGACGGGGCAGGTGGCGATGCCGAGCAGCGTGTAGAGCGGGCAGAAACCGATCAGCGCGGTGCCGAGCGGCACCAGTCCGATCAGGCCCCACAGGCCGATCGTGCCATACCACGTCAGCGCAAGCAGGACGACGCCCACGAGCGCCCTGAGGATCCGGTCGATACCGCCGATATTGCGTGTCATGGCCAATTCTCCTGCTGTGGAAGGTTCCAACTAGATAGCACCATCACCACTTCGGGGCCCGGGCGCATTGCGACAGATCAAACGCAAAGCCTCGCGACGACGACGCGGCCGGACGGCTAACCCTCGGCCAGCGGCGCCCGGCTGGCGCGCACGCGGTCAACGCGGCGGCCGTCCATGGCGGCGACCTCGAACAGCCAGCCGCCGAACACGATGCGGTCGCCCTCGCGCGGCACACGGCGCAACAGGGCGAGCACCAGCCCGGCCAGAGTGTGGTAGGTGCCGGTGGCGGGCAGGGTGGGCAGGCTGAGCCGGGCCTTCACCTCGTCGACCGGCATCATGCCGTCGAGCATGAGGGCGGATTCGTCGGCCTCGGTGCCGCGGTCCGGCGCAGGGGCGGCACTTTCTGGGTCGCCGACGATGGCTTCCAGCAGGTCGTGCGCCGTCACCAGGCCCTCGAAGCTGCCGTACTCGTCCATCACCAGCGCCATGCCGAGGTCATCGGCGCGCAGGCGTTCCAGGGCGTCGAGTGCCGTCACCGTGTCGGGCATGACGATGGGCTGGCGCAGGGCGTCGCCGATGGATAGCGGGCGGCCGTCGAGGATGGTGTCGAGGATCGCCTTGGCCTGCACCACGCCGACCACGTTGTCGATCGAGCCGTTGCACACCACGAAGCGCGAGCGAGGGCGTTGTTTGAGGGCGACGGCGATCTCGGCCTGGCTGTCGGTGATGTCGATCCAGGCGACCTCGTTGCGCGGGGTCATGATGGCGCGCACCGGCTTGTCGGCGAGGCGGAGCACGCGCTCGATCATGTCGCGTTCCCCGGTTTCCAGCACGCCGGTCTGCTCGCCCTCGACCAGCAGGGCCTTGATCTCCTCCTCGGAGACGGTCTGCTGCGGGGTGCGCTTGACGCCGGCAAACCGCAGGACCAGGCGCGAGGAGGCGCCCATCAGCCAGACGATGGGCATGGCGGCGCGCGACAGCCATTCCAGCGGCCCGGCGGCGACGCAGGCCAGGCGCTCGGGGTTCTGCAGGGCGATCTGCTTGGGCACCAGCTCGCCGATGATCAGCGACAGGTAGGTGATGCCGATCACGACGAGGGTCAGCGCGAGGCTGCCGGCAAAGGGTTGCAGCGCGGGCACTTGGGCCAGCAGGGGGGTGAGGCTCTCGGCCACGCGCGCACCGCCGAAGGCGCCGGAGACGATGCCGATCAGGGTGATGCCGATCTGCACCGCCGGCAGGAAGTGTTGCGGGTCGGCGGTGAGGCGCATCGCCATGGCGGCGCCGCGAACGCCCTGGGATTCCAGCAAAGCGAGGCGATTCCGGTTGGCGGATGCCAGGGCCATCTCGCTGAGGGCGAACAAGCCGTTCAGGCCGATCAGCAAAAGGATGAAGATGATCTCGATGGCGATCTGCATCTTGGGGTCCGTCGGGTCTGAGAACCGGTATACCGCAACTGGCCATCGCCGCGACACCGCGCCGTGCGACGGGTCGGCACATCGCTGCCATGGGATTAGACACGATGCGGGGGATTGGAGACGGAAAATAGGATCAGTGTAGAAAAAACCTTTTTCACGGCATCGTTTACATGTTATTAAGATGCTATCTCAGGGAGCATCAAGGCATGGACAACATTTACGCTGCCACGGTCATTCCGTTTCCCCGCCGCTCTGGCCCGATCGCGGCGCCGTTGCCGCAGGCCAACGACGACGACGCCGGCGACGCCGACGCGCGGCTGCGCCGGGCGTTGACGGCGCTGGACGCGGCGCTGGCGGCGCAGCGCGACGCGGTGGCCCGCTGGCGCGGGGCGTTGGGTAGCTTGGACGGCAGCATGCGGGGTCTGCACGCCTCGCTGCAAGGCTTTGGCGGGCGGCTGGGCGAACTGCACGGCCAGGTCGATGCGGTGGGCGAGACCGCGCGCGGGCTGGCGGCGTGGGCCGACTCGGCGCTTGCCGCCGTGCCCGCCACCGACCTGCCTCAGGTGAAGTAGGCGTTGACCTCGCCCGACGGCCGCGCGGTGTCGATATAGGTCATGGTCCCGGATTGCTGCACCTCGCGCGCGGCGAGGATCAGGCCGGACATGGCGGCACGGTAGAGTGAGGTCGCCAGGCTGACGCGGCGCACGCCACAGGCCGCCAATTCGGGCACCGTGAAGGAACGGCGCGGGATGCCCGCCATGAAGTTGAACGGGCGCTGCAGTGCCGCGCAGACTGTTCGCACGGCGGCGAGGTCGGGCAGGCCGGGGGCCATCAGCACATCGGCGCCGGCGGCCTCGTAGGCCTGGAGGCGGCGGATGGTGTCGTCGAGGTCGGTGACGCCGCGCAGATGGTTCTCGGCCCGCGCGGTGAGCACGAAGCCGGTGCCCGACTCGCGGGCGGCGGCGACGGCGGCGGCCACGCGGGCCACGGCGAGGTCGAAGGCGTAGATCGGGTGGGCCGGATCGCCACTGGCGTCCTCGATCGAGCCGCCGGCCAGGCCGATGGCGGCGGCGAGGCGGTAGGTCTCGGCGGCAGCGGCGGGGTCGTCGGCGAAGCCCTTTTCCAGGTCGGCCGAGACCGGCAGGTCGGTGGCGGCGACGATGGCGCTGGCGTGGGCGAGCGCTTCGTCGCGGGTGACCTGGCCGTCGCGGCGGCCGAGGATGCCGGCCGAGGCACCGCTGGAGGTGGCGAGAGCGGGGAAGCCGATGCCGGCGAGGATCTTGGCCGAGCCGGCGTCCCAGGCATTGGCGATGACGAAGGCGGGGCCGTCGTGCAGGGCGCGAAAGTGCGCGGTCTTGTCCAGTTGCGTGGCCATGGTGTGTTCCCCCGGATTTGCGCGAAACGTGCCGCGGATGTGGACGCGGCGCAAATGACAACCGTGGTGCGCGCCGGCAGACCACTCCTTGCTCGTACGGGATGGCATGGTACCTTGCCGTCAGAGTGGGCCACGATGGCGGCGACGAAGGACCGATGATGACCAAAGCCGAGATGATGCTGGCGCTGCAGGCCGCCCGCGTGGTGCCGGTTGTGCGCACCAGCACCGCCGCCCATGCCGCGACGGCGATCGGCTGGCTGCGTGACGCGGGCATTCGCATCTTCGAGCTGACCATGACCATTCCGGACGCGCCGGCGCTGATCCGCGAACTCGCCGGCGAGCCTGGCCTGTTGCTGGGGGCTGGTACGGTGGCCGATGCGGCGACCGCCGAGGCGTGCCTGGCGGCGGGTGCGCGGTTCATCGTGGCGCCGTGGATCGACCCGGCGCTGGCCGCCCCGTGCCGGGATGCCGGTGCGCTGTTGATGCTGGGCGCGTTGACGCCCACCGAGGTGCGCGCGGCGCTGGCGGCCGGTGCCGACGTGGTGAAAATCTTTCCGGCCTCCTCGGCCGGTGGGCCCGGGCACATCAAGGCGCTGGCCAGTGTGTTCCCCGGCGTGGCGTTTTGCCCGACC
>JBBQOT010000090.1:0-8440 GCA_038331165.1 Acetobacterales bacterium | reverse complement strand
GTGCGGGTGCGAACGCTCCAGGTCGCGGTGCCGGCTCTGGTCATCCGCAGCACCAGGCCGGGTACGCGGCTATCGCGCAGTTCCACCCGGCGGCCTTCGTCGGGCAGCGGCAGCGATTGCAGATAGGCGTCGGTCAGGTCGGGTTGCATCGGGCCTCCATGGCGGCGCCTTTCCTGATTTTTTGTGCCCCCAAATGGTGCCCAAAATCGGCTGACTCGCCAACGGGGGCACACCGGGGGCACAATTACGGCGCGGCGTGCTGAGACTACCAGCAATGCGAGTCAGTTGCCAGCGACTATATAGATAGAGATTCGGCAATTCCGCTCACGGGGACACAGGTGGCGCAAGCCTCGGCAACTGACTCCTAATCAGCGGTTCCCAGGTTCAAACCCTGGTGCACCCACCAATGTTTCCAAGGAGCTACGGTGCGGTTGGCGCTTTCGGCGTCGGCCCTTCCCACGCTCTTTCCTCCAGAACGGCCCCCATCACCCCCGGTTCGGCCCGATGACGACAGGAGGGGCGCCGGTGTGGCCGCGCGCATTCGCCGCGTTGCTGCCGGCCGGAGTGGCGCCGGAAGCGACGGCCCCGTCGGCGAGCGATAGCTAACTGACCCCGTCCACCGGCACTGAGCACTTCACGGCGGCGACCGTCAGCCGTTCGCGCACCGCCCGGATCGCGGGCGTGACCATGTAGCCGCTCGTCAGGTCGCCGAGGAGGAGGGAGTTCGCCCGGGGCCTGAGCCGCCACCGCAGGGCGATCAGCGCGCACAATGCGGCATCAAGCATGTCCTGGTCCGCCTTCCGGGGCTTGGCCAGCGCCCCTGCCTCCCTGCACCAGGCCGCCAGCTCGTAGATCGCCAGCTCGTCCTCGCTCAGCCCCTCGCGGGCGGCGCGGCTTTGTTCCTCGTCCAGGCTCTTGAGGAACGCCTTCAGCTTCTCGAAGGTCTCCGTAGTGCCCGCCGTGGCGGCGTTGTGGGCGTCGATCAGCTTCTTCAGCTTCTCGATCAGGTCCACGCGCGAGGGGATCGGCGCGGCCATCTGCTGGACCGCCGCGCTGGACTTGGCGCGCAGCTGTTCCACCGTCGTCTTCGGCGCCGCCACGAACGCCTCGGCCAGCTTCTCGAAGTCGATCGCCGACAGGTTGGTCATGCCATTCGTGCCGCCGCCCACGCGCACCGGTGCGGTGATCTCCACGCCGAGGATGTTCTCGTCCGGCACCGCCTCCACTTGCGCCGCCAACCCGAGATGTCGGCCGGGCCGAGCTGGTTGCGGATCGCCCGCGCCACCACCGCGAGCCCGGCGACGCGGCGCAGGAACGGCGCCGCCTGATCGCCCGGCAGCACCGCGCGGAAGCCGCGCAGGGCCGCGTCCGCGCGGCGCAGGAAGCCGCGGCGGAGCTCGTCGGGGGCGATCAGCGCCTTCTGCGCCTTGCCAATCCGCGCGGCGCTCAGCAGCTTGTCGGCGCCGAGGCTGACCCATCAATGCGACATCATCGAGACCGGCAACACCAGTTGGCGGTTCAAGAACCGAAGCTGAGTTGCCCGGCGTTACCGGGGTTTCGTGACGCCACGCTTCGGAATGGAACCATGCCGCGCGAGCCGCACGCGCGCCGGTCAGCCGCACCCGTCGCCGGGTTGACCAACGCAGCCGGGCCCAGCGATGGCGCGACGCCGTCGCCAACTGACCGTGCTGCAGGATCACTATGCCGCCTGTCCGGCAGCGCTGCCGGACAGTCAACCGAGCGGCGCTACAGCCGATGCACTGCAGGCGATCTGCGATCTCGACCTGGCCGATCGCATGTCCTCGATCCGCCGCGAGGCTTCGGCAGGGACTGACCTTCACCAGCCAGCGCCTGCCGACCTGGAAGACCAGAAACCTCCCACCCGTTGCGCTACATCGAAAGCCAAATCAGCCACCATCGAAGGGGTCATTCTTGGACGCGAAAAAGGGGTCACGATTGGAAGCAAATCGACAGTCCAGGCAAATGGTAGCCACCCATCGCCAGCCCGATTGCTACCTAATCTGTTACCTAGCGAGGATCGATGCCGATCGGAGAAATCTCTAACCCATTCAAAAAACTGGCGGACCCGAAAGGATTCTAACCTTCGACCTTTGCCTTCGGAGGGCAACGCTCTATCCAGCTGAGCTACGGGTCCATGGCGGCTTCTTAGCCTGAAAGCCCGGACGGCGGAAGGCCTATCGCGCGGCGCTGGATGACCCGCCCGATAGCCATGCAGATGCGGCCGCTTCGCCCTGCGACGGCAGGCTGGCGGCGGGCTCGCGCAGCCAGGCCAGAATGTCGCCGATGACAGTGGCGCGGCCGAGGTCGCGCGGCAGCAGGTGGTAGCCATGCGGGTAGTAGCTGCGGCGCACCGGCGCTTCCGGCAGCGCGCCCCAGAGGGTGCGGGTGGCGGCCGCCGGGATGATCGAGTCGTGCGCGCCATACAGGAACAGCGCCGGCATCGCCGGAAACATCGGTGCTGCGGCCAGGGCCAGGTCCATCAGGTCCACCAGCCCGCGCAGCGTGTCGAACCGTGTGCCGCGGATGGTCAACGGGTTTCGGCCGAGGGCGCGCAGCGCCTCGACATTGTCCGAGGCGACAATGCGCACCAGTGGCGGCGGCCGGGTGACTGTCATGCCCGGGAGGAAGGTGGCGGCGAACCAAAGCCCGCCCTGCATGAACACGTTCATTGCCGCCCGGCCCCATACCGCGGGGGCCAGCAGCACCATGCAGTCGGCCGGTACCGCGGCGAGGGGCGTGGTCTCCCGGGTCGCCAGATGCATCAGCACCGCGCCGCCCATGCTTTCACCCATCAGCACGCGACGGGCTTGTGGATGGCGGCGGCGCAGCAGGGCGGCCATGGCGGCGGCGTCGTCGGCCAGCGCGTTGGCCCCAGGCCACAGCCCGCGCGCGGACGTGGCGCCGAAGCCGCGCTGGTCCGGCGCGTACAGCGCCACGCCGGCGGCGGCGAAGGCGGGGGCGGGGATTTCCCAGGCATCGCGGCTGTCGTTGAAGCCGTGCAGCGCCAGCACCACCGCCCAGGGTTCGCCCCACTGGTGGCGGTCGGGCAGCCAGGCGCGGTATGGCAGGCGCATGCCGTCCGGCATCACGAAGACATCGTCGGCTATATCGGGCGCGCGCTCTGGCGAGCCAGGCGGTGCGGCGGCCGGCGAACAACCGGCCAGCGCAACGCCAGCGCCCAGCAGCGCCACGCGACGGGACACAGGCGGGAAGGTTGAAACCATGCCCTGCATGGCTATCATGTCCCCCACCCTCTATGACACCCCCTTGCGCCCCGCCTCTGTCGTCACCGCGAAGGACCCCGCATGCCGGAAGGCACCGCCACCTCGCCCACCGAAACCATCCATGTCGATGAGCGCACCGTGGCGTGCGACGGCGGCGGCGGCACACTCGGCCATCCGCGCGTCTTTCTGCGCATCGACGAGCAGCAGGTGACGTGCCCGTACTGCTCGCGCCTGTATGTGCTGAACGAGGGCGCCGGCGGCGACCACGGCCACTGAAATGAATGCCCCGCCCGGCCAGGCCGAGCCCCAGCCGGCCGCGCCGCACCTGATCCTCATCGACGGCTCCGGCTTCATCTTTCGCGCCTACCACGCCCTGCCGCCCATGAGCCGGCCCGATGGCACGCCGGTAAACGCCGTCTTCGGCTTCAGCAACATGCTGTCGCGCCTGCTGAAAGACCACGTCGGCACCCATTTCGCGGTCATCTTCGACGCCGGGCGCACCACCTTCCGCAACCGCCTATACGAAAAATACAAGGCCACGCGCCCGGAACTGCCCGAAGACCTGCGCCCGCAATTCGCCCTGGTGCGCGATGCCACCCGCGCCTTCGGCGTCCCCGCCATCGAGCTCGACGACTGGGAGGCCGACGACCTCATCGCCAGCTACGCCTGTGCCGCGGTCGCGGCCGGCGGGCGCGCCACCATCGTATCCTCCGACAAAGACCTCATGCAGCTGCTCCGCCCGGGCATCGACATGCTCGACCCGATGAAGCAGAAGCCGATCGGCCTGGCCGAGGTCATGGAAAAATTCGGCGTCCCACCGGAAAAACTGATCGACGCCCAGGCGCTGATCGGCGACAGCGTCGACAACGTCCCCGGCGTGCCCGGCATCGGCCCCAAAACCGCCGCCCAGCTCATCCAGGAATACGGTGACCTCGACGCCATCCTCGCCGCCGCCCCGGCAATGAAGCCCTCCCGGCGCCGCGACCTGCTGATCGAACATGCCGATCTCGCCCGCATCTCCCGCCAACTGGTCACCCTGGCCTGCGACGTGCCGCTGCCCGAGCCGCTGGAGGCGCTGGTGGCGCGCGAGCCCGATCGCGACACGCTGGCCGCCTGGCTCACCACCCAAGGTTTCCGCAGCCTCGTCACCCGGTTGGGCCTGGATGGCGGCGCCTCGGCCGCGGTGCCGGCTGCCCGCCCACTGCCAGTGCGCGCCGGCGCCGCCGGCCAAGGCGCGCTCTTCCCCGACACGGCACCCACCCCACCCGAAATCATCAACCGCGACGGGTTCGGCCCATACGAGACCGTCACCACCCTCGATGCACTGCACGGCTGGATCAACGCCGCACGCGCCGCCGGCGTGGTTGCCGTCGATACCGAAACCGACAGCCTCGATGCCATGCGCGCCACCCTGGTCGGCATCTCGCTGGCCACCGAACCCGGCCGCGCCTGCTACATCCCGCTGCGCCACGCGGGGGTGGCCGCGCAGGTCGATACGCCGGCCGCGCTGGCCGCCCTGGCCGGGCTGTTCGCCGACGCAACCGTCCTGAAAATCTTCCAGAATGCCAAATACGACCTGATGGTGTTCCACCACGCCGGCGTCCCGCCCGCCACGCCGGTCGACGACACCATGCTGATCTCCTTCGCCATGGACGCCGGCCAGCACGGCCACGGCATGGACGAGCTGTCCACGTTGCATCTCGGCCATACCCCCATCAGCTACGACAGCGTCACCGGCACCGGCAAGGCGCGGCTGCCCTTCGCCCAGGTCCCGCTCGACCGCGCCACCGCCTATGCCGCCGAGGATGCTGACGTCACCCTGCGCCTGTGGCTCGCCCTGCGCCCGCGTCTGCGCCCCGCCAAGTCACTGGCCCTCTACGAGCAGGTCGAGCGCCGGCTGATCCCGGTGCTGCTGGACATGGAGCGCGCCGGCATCAAGGTGGATGCCGACGCACTGCGCGCCCTGTCGAAGGATTTCGCCGAGCGCATGGCGGCGATGGAAATCGACATCCACGCCCTGGCCGGCGAAATCTTCAACCTCGGCTCGCCCAAGCAACTGGGCGAAGTCCTGTGCGACCGCAGGAAGCTGCCCGGCGGCAAGCGCATGAAAACCGGCGCCTGGGGCACCGATGCCGCCGTGCTCCAGGGCCTGGCCGAACAGGGGCACGCGCTGCCATCGCGCATCATGGACTGGCGCCAACTCGCCAAACTCAAATCAACCTATGCCGATGCCCTGGTCGAACAGATCAACCCCGACACCGGCCGCGTGCACACCAGCTACGCCATGGCCGTCGCCAGCACCGGCCGCCTGTCATCAACCGACCCAAACCTGCAGAACATCCCGATCCGCACGGAGGAGGGCAGCCGCATCCGCAGCACCTTCGTCGCCGAACCCGGCAACGTGCTGGTCTCCGCCGACTACTCGCAGATCGAACTGCGCCTGCTCGCCCATGTCGCCGACATCCCCCAACTGAAGGAAAGTTTTTCCCACGGCGAGGATATTCACGCCCGCACCGCCAGCGAGGTGTTCGGCGTGCCGATGGAAGGCATGGACGGCGCCACCCGCCGGCGCGCCAAGGCGATCAATTTCGGCATCATCTACGGCATCAGCGCTTTCGGCCTGGCCCGCCAGCTCCAAATCACCCCAGGTGAAGCCCGCGACTACATCGACCTCTACTTCCGCCGCTACCCCGCCATCCGCGACTACATGGAAGCAACCAAGGATGAGGCCCGCCGCCACGGCTTCGTGCTCACCCCTTTCGGCCGGCGATGCTGGATTCCCGGCATCGCCGACAAGAACCCGGCGCGGCGCGGCTATGCCGAACGACAGGCGATCAACGCGCCACTGCAAGGCGGCGCTGCCGATATCATCAAGCGCGCCATGGTGCGGCTGCCCGACGCATTGGCCGAATCCAACCTCGGCGCGCGCATGCTGCTGCAAGTGCACGACGAATTGCTGTTCGAGGTGCCGGCATCCGCCGCCGCACCGCTGGCCGAACTTGCCCGCACCATCATGCAATCCGCCGCCACCCTCGCCGTGCCCCTGGTGGTCGAAACCGGCATGGGGCACAGCTGGGCCGAGGCACACTAATACTAACCACCGTTTGGAGTGACCTATGGCCAAGCCAGGCCAGGGCTTTGCCCTGGACCCACCAGGGGCCAAGCCCCTGGACCTTAAATATATGGAAATAAATGGGTTTCCAAAGGCCATCGGCCTTTGGTGGGTCCAGGGCGACGTCCTGGCCTTGCTTGGCCATGGGTCATCCCAAACAGTGATTGGTATAACTGCGGGTTGATCCAGCGCAATGCGGCCGGTGGCACCCCCCTCCATTATGCAAATGCCCCCCTCTATCCTGCAGATGAAGGTCTCAGCATGTTCGACACCAGCCCGAAAACCGCCGCCGAAGTGATGACCCGCGATGTCATCACCGTGCCGCCCGACGCCACCCTCCGCCAGGCGGCGCGGCTGATGACCAAGCACCGCATCTCGGCCCTCTCCGTGGTGAAAGGCGACGTCGTAATCGGCATCGTCAGCGAGACCGACATGCTGCAACCCGGCGTCACCCCGACGCCGCAGGCCGACTGGTGGCTCCACCAATTGGCCGGCGAGGCGGAGTTGGCGCCCGAATACATGGCCGCCCTGCGCGACGCCAACCGCAGTGTCGGTCAGGTCATGCAGCCCGACCCGATCTGGGTGCCAGAGGATGCGGCGCTGCGCGACGTCGCCGGGCTGATGGCGCGTGAGGGCGTGCGGCGCGTGCTGGTGCTGCGCGACGGCAGGCTGGTTGGCGTCGTCTCGCGCCGCGACTTGGTGCGCGCCTTCGCCGGCGGCGGGTAGTACTAATCAGCCTAACGATTGGCCGATGAAGGAAGGCAACGCCAGGGCTTTGCCCCATAGGCACTAAGATAAGGGAGGCTGGGCTCTGCCCAGACCCGCCAGGTCCCGAGCGCGTCTTCGCGCGACGGGCCAAGCCCCTGGACCTTATCCCAACCACCGTTTGGAGTGACCCATGGCCGAGCAAGGCCAGGGCGTCGCCCTGGACCCACCAGGGGCCAAGCCCCTGGACCTTAAATATATGAAAATAAATGGGTTTCCAAAGGCCGCCGGCCTTTGGTGGGTCCAGGGCAAAGCCCTGGCCTTGCCTTTCTCGATCGGTCAATCATTCGAATGGTTGGTATTATTCTGTAAAAAAACTAAAAATTCCAATAGGTTTATAATCTGGGGATGCCAAGAGTTTCTTGGCTGCGCCAGCAACCCCAAATCAATGCGCTGGTTCGACTGGTGGCACCTTGCACGACCACTAAAGGTAATGGGATCAAAGGGTCCCTGACCCTTTGCGGGTCCCGTGGCGCGGCTTCGCGCCGCGACGGCAGAGCCCTCGACTTCCTTATCTTAGTGCCTATGGGGCTTTGCCTTTGAACGCCGGTCAATCATCCGAGCGAATGGAGAACAGCACGCACCAGGAATCGCCGATCCAGGCATGGAAGCTGATCGGCCCCATCGTGGTCTGGGCGGTGAAGTCAGGGGCCGGCTGGCCGATCTGAAGCGACATCGCATCCTCCTTTTTGGTCATCGTTGCGTGGCCCGCCCTGGGGCACGCGGCAATGTTTGCCGTCAACTCGACCGCCGTCCAGCGAAAGAATGAATGCGACGGCGGACCTTGTCGCCACCCTCGCTCGGCTCGCGGCCCCCGACGATCAGGCATCCAGGGCGATCAGGCGACCAGGGCAGACCTCTCGGCGCTCGCGCGGGCCCAGGCGGCGGCGGCGTCCTCGTCGAACAATTCGGTCAGCTTCTTCATCATCGTGCCGCCCAACTCCTCGGCATCGACGATCGTCACCGCGCGGCGATAGTAGCGGGTCACGTCGTGGCCGATGCCGATGGCAATCAGTTCCACCATGTCGCGGTTCTCGATCTCGCGGATCACCTCGCGCAGGTGCTTTTCCAGGTAGTTGCCGGGGTTCACCGACAGCGTGCTGTCGTCGACCGGCCCGCCGTCGCTGATCACCATCAGGATGCGGCGGTGTTCGCTGCGGCCGAGCAGGCGGCGATAGGCCCACATCAGCGCCTCGCCGTCGATGTTCTCCTTCAGCAGCCCTTCGCGCAGCATCAGGCCGAGGTTCTTGCGCGCGCGCCGCCAGGGTGTATCGGCCGATTTGTAGATGATGTGGCGCAGATCGTTGAGGCGGCCCGG
>JBBQOT010000089.1:0-8441 GCA_038331165.1 Acetobacterales bacterium | reverse complement strand
TATCTGACAACGAGCGAACATCAAGAGGCAGTACTCTCGTTGGAGTGGACCGAATTGCAGGCTCGTTCCCTGCGCGATGACCCGTATCAGTGGAAGTGGGTGTTGACCGCGCTACATAGCGCGGCACAGGGATTTATGGTTCTGGCATTGTGGCAAGGAAATGGGCTCCTTACCCTTAGCGAGAAAAATGCCAAAAAATGGTGCGAAGCGCACAATAAAGGCAAAAATTATCCCGACGACCGACTAGATAGTTTTTTAAATTTGTACAGAAAGATTAAATCGCCTGAATGCTTCACCAACTTGGGTGAAAATTCCTTTGTCCCACATGGACAGCACGATAACAGTTTTGAGCTCCTAAATTAGATACGAAATAAATTTACTCATTTTACCCCTAAAGGTTGGTCACTCGAGCTAGCCGCATTGCCAGATGTTTGTCTCGACGTCTTGGATATGGTTCAGTTTTTCGGCTGGGATTCCAGATGCATCCTTTGGCATTTACGTCGCCACCCTATTTGCGCTAAACGAGCAGTACAACGCCTACGAAGCACTATGAAGATACTGAAGTCTGACTACCAGAATTGAGATCTTCATCCCGCCGCATAAGAACCTGTTTAAGACCCAAAGTAAGAAATTCACGTAGAGGTGGGTAGGAAAAGCGGGGGCGAAATGGATGAAGTTTTTTGCTTCTTTTTGTTCACAAAAAGAAGGCGCTTGTCTTGACTGCCGGGCTTGGGGTTTGGCCCCCCTCCGGCTCCCCCCGTAAAGCACGGGGGGAGAGAAGTAAAAATCTAATACCAACCATCCTGGTGTTTGACTGATATAGAAAGGCAAAGACTTGGCGTTGGCTGATCTATAGGGTGGTTCTTTATATCTTCCCTGGCGGCGGCGCCTTTCGGGTGTAGTCCATCGCGGTGTAGGCGCCGCCCTGGTAGCGTTCGATGATGGGGTTGCCGGTGACTTTGCCGGCCATTTGGGCGGCGAAGGGGTCGGCGCTGTCGGTGGGGGTCCAGCCCAGGGTGTCGCGGGCGTCGCGGCGCCAGTAGGTGCGGCTGTTGGCGCTGGCGCCCCAGATGACGCAGCTTTCGACGTGGGCGGCCAGCGTTGCCTGCACGCATAGTCGCACCAAATCGTCGTAGCTGAGCCAGGTGGAGAGCATTCGGGCGTCGATTGGTTCGGGGAAGGCGGAGCCGATGCGGACGTTGATGTTTTCCACGCCGTGTTTGAACCAGTACATGCGGCCCATGAGTTCGCCGTAGGCTTTCGAGAGGCCGTAGTATCCGTCGGGCAGGAACTGGCAGTCGGCGTCGAGTGGTTCGCTGCGTTCGTGGAAGCCGATGGCGTGGTTGGAGCTGGCGAAGAGCACGCGGGCGCGCTCGCGGCGGGCGGCTTCGTAGATGTGGAACAGGCCGGTGATGTTGGGGCCGAGCACTTCGGCGAATGGGCGTTCGACTGAGACGCCGCCGAAATGCAGGATCATGCCGCAGCCTTCGGCGAGGCGCAGGATGGCGACGCCGTCGTTGAGGTCGGCGCGGGTGAAGCTACATCCGGGCGGCACCGGGTCGGGGAAGGCTACGATGTCGGTCAGCACCAGGTTCCAGCCGAGGGCTGCGAGGTTGCGGGCGAGGATGCGGCCCAGGGCGCCGGAGGCACCGGTGATCAGCACGGGTTTTTGCGGGGTTTCGGCCATGTCGGTTCCTCCTGCTTGGAGGGCGAGAGGGGCACCGCCGAGGCGCCGCGTCAACCGGGCCATCTTGCGCGGTGGCGGCGGTCCCGGCAGGCTTGGGCGATGCGCACCCTGAACGACCTCGCCGCCGCCCTTGCCGTTGGCAAGACCACCTCCCGCCAACTGGTGGAGGATTGCCTGGCGCGCATTGCCGACCCGGCCGGGGAGGGGGCGCGGGTTTTCATCAAGGTGGATGCGGCGGGCGCGCGGGCGGCGGCGGATGCGATGGATACGCTGCGCCGGGCGGGGCGGGCGCTGGGGCCGTTTGCCGGCATTCCGTTCAGCGTGAAGGACCTGGCCGATATTGCCGGGCAGCCGACGCCGGCGGGCTCGACGGTGCTGGCCGATGCGGCGCCGGCGGCGGTTAATGCGGCGGTGGTGCAGCGCATTGTCGAGGCCGGGTTCGTGGTGATGGGCCGCACCAACATGACGGAGTTCGCCTTTTCGGGGTTGGGCATCAACCCGCATTACGGCACGCCGAAAGCGCCGTGGGACCGGGCGACGGGGCGCATTCCGGGGGGGTCCTCCGCGGGTGCTGGCGTGTCGGTGGCTGATGGCATGGCTTTTGGCGCGCTGGGCACTGACACGGGCGGGTCGTGCCGTATTCCGGCGGCGATGAGCGGGGTGGTTGGCTACAAGCCCACCGCAAGGCGGGTGCCGATCACCGGCATTCTGCCGCTGGCGACCAGCCTGGATTCGGTGGGGCCGCTGGCCAATTCGGTGACCTGTGCGGCGGCGATCGATGCGGTGTTCGCGGGCGAGCCGATCCGCGACCTTGTGGCCGCACCGGTGTGGGGCTTGCGGCTGGGCGCGCCGGAGAACTTCTTTCTTGATGGCATGGATGCCGAGGTGGCGGCGGCCTATGAGGCGGCGCTGGCAAAATTGTCGGCGGCTGGCGCGCGCATCGAGCGCATTCGGATGCCGGCGATCGACGAGGTGCTGCGCGCCAACAACCGCGGTGGCTTTGCCATTGCCGAGGCGTGGGCCTGGCATCGCGAGCTGATCGGCGCGCGGGCGGCGGGCTACGATCCCCAGGTGCTGAAGCGCATCATGCCGGGCCGCGACATGGGGGCTGGCGACTACGTGGCGCTGGTGGCGGCGCGCGCCGCGATTTGTGCGCGGGCCAATGCCGCGAGCCAGGATTTCGACGCGCTGGTGATGCCGACCTGCCCGCTGCTGCCGCCGTCGATTGCGGCACTGGAGGCGGATGGCGCCGAATATACCCGGGTCAACCTTATGCAGTTGCGCAATTGCGCGGTTGGCAATTTTCTCGACCGCTGCGCCATCTCGCTGCCGTGCACGCCGCGCGGTGCGGCCCCGGTTGGGCTGATGCTGATGGGGCAGACGATGGGCGACGCGCATTTGTTCCGCGTGGCTGCGGCGGTTGAGGCGGCGCTGGCCTGACGGTCGCGAACGATACAAAAGGGGGAACCAAGCATGAGCAATCCGGAAATCGACACCCTGCGGGCGGCCATCGCCGCGCGGCCCAAGGCGGCTGATTTGGCCGAGATGCGGCGCGGCATCGACGTGCGGGGCCTGGCGAACAAGCTGGCCGAGGATGTGACGGTGGAATCGGTGAACGCCGCCGGGGTGACGGCGGAATGGACCGGCACGTCCAATGCCATCGCCAACCGGGCCATCCTGTATGTGCATGGCGGCGGCTATGTAATCGGCTCGCTGGACAGCCATCGCCACGCGGTGGCCGAGATGGGGCGGGCGGCGGCGGCCCGCGTGCTGGCGCTGGACTACCGCCTGGCGCCGGAGCACCCGTTCCCGGCGCCGGTGGAAGACACGGTGGCGGGCTATCGCTACCTGCTGGCCCAGGGTTTCGCGCCGGCACATATCGCGCTGGTCGGCGACAGTGCGGGCGGCGGGCTGGTGGTCGCCGCCATGCTGGCGATCCGCGACGCCGGGCTGCCGCAACCGGCCTGCGGCTGGGCCATTTCGCCGTGGATCGACATGGAGTCGACCGGCGCTTCGATCACCGGCAAGGCAGGCGAAGACCCGACGGTGCAGAAGGCCGGGCTGGATTTCATGGCCACCACCTACCTGGGCGGGGGCGACATGAAGAACCCGCTGGCCTCGCCGCTGCATGCCGATTTCACCGGCCTCGCGCCGCTGCTGATCCAGGTGGGTGCTGCCGAAACGCTGCTGGATGACGCCACCCGCCTGGCCGGCCTGGCCGGGGCGGCGCACGTGGCGGTGACGCTGGAGATCTGGCCGGAGATGATCCATGTCTGGCATGTGATGCACCCGGTACTCGCGGCGGGGCGCAAGGCCATCGCCAATGGCGGCGCGTTCGTCCGCGCGACCATGGACGGGGCAACACCGGTGTCGCCGCGGGTGCCGTAAGCCAAGGCCAGGGCTCCGCCGTTGCGGTGCGGCTTCGCCCCGCAACGGCAAAGCCCTGGCCTTGGCTTTCTCTATTGGTCACTCATTAGAGGGGTTGGTATTATGGGGCCGAGCCCCTGGTGGGGTTTGGGACAAAGCCCTATTGTTACGGATGGGCGTCATTTAGGACAGCGGCTGGCATCAATCGATGCTGGTGGCCCTGGCCCATTCGAAGTAGCGCCGCTTGGCAAGTTGGGCGATCGGGCCGGTGTTCAGTTCGCGCCCCTCGTAGCGGGTGCAGGGCACGATCTTGCCGTAGTTGCCGGTGGAGAAGATCTCATCGGCCTCGTCCAGGTCGCGCGCCGACAGCGTCGCCTCGCGCGCTTCCACGCCGGCTTCGTTCAGCAGTGTCATGGTGCGGTTGCGGGTGATGCCGGCCAGGAAGGTCCTGTTGTCGGTCGGCGTGAGCGCCACGCCGTTCTTGACGATCCACAGATTTGCGAAGGCGAATTCAGCGACGTTGTCCCACGGGTCGCGCATCACCGCGGCCTCGAAGCCGCGGCCCTCGGCCTCACGGGTGGCGCGCGAGGAGTTGGGATAGAGGCACGAGGCCTTGGCATCGGTCGGCGCCATTTCCGGCGCCGGGCGGCGCAGCGGCGACAGGGTGGCGGAGAAGCCGCCCTCGCCGGGCAGCGGGGCGTCGAAGATGTGCAGCACGAAGGCGGTCTTGGCGGTGCCGGTGGCGATCGAGCCGCCCAGGGTGAAGAACATCGGCTTGACGTAGAGCTCGGCGGTGGGCGGAAAACGGCGAATGCCTTCCAGCGCCAGGCGTTGGATCTCCTCCGCCGTCATGGTGGGCACCAGGCCGAGGGCGAGTGCCGAGTGCACCACGCGCTGGCAGTGCAGGTCGAGGTCGGGCGCACAGCGGCCGAACGCGCGGGCGCCGTCGAACACCACCGAGGACAGCCAGAAGGAATGGTCGGCCGGGCCGGTGAGCTTGGGGTTCTCGTCGGTCCAGGCGCCGTCGTACCAGAATTGCGCGGCCATTGCTGGTGCCTCCAGGGGTCGGGGGGCGGACCAAAGGCCCGGCGCCCGCATCCGTCAAGGGGTGCGCGGGCAAGGCTGATCACCGATCAGCCGGGCTTCGGCAGGGCCCCTGGGGCGAAGAACGGGGTTGATTCGAGTTCCGGCTCGGCAAAAGCGGCCAACCGCACCCGCAGCGCATCATGGTCGGCGGTGAAGAGCGCGCGCACGATGGCGGTCGACAGCAGCCCTGCGGCGGCCGAAACCCCCGGGATATCGCTGGCGATCGGGCCCATCGAGGCGTGCGCGGCGTGGCTGAAGATGTGCAGCCGCGCCAGCGCCGGGCAGGTGCCAGGCACCTTCTCGGTCAGTTCGAAACCGGCGCCGAGGAACGGATAGCCGCCCAGTTCAGGCCGATCAAACGCGGGCGGCGCGGCATGGGCGTCACGCCACAGGGCGATGTGCGGCACCAGGCTGGCGAGTTCCGGCCGGCGGGCGAGGTTGACCTCGAAGCCGGTCGCCACGATCAGGAAATCCGCCGTCGCGGTGCCGTCCGACAGGTCGAGCGCCACGCCCTGAGGTGCCGGCCGGGCGGCGGTAATGGCAGCGGAGAAGTGCAGGCGGAAGCCGGGGTGCCTCAGCACGCGATGCACGCTTTCGTGCGGCGGCGGCGAGCGCTCGTCGTGCAGCCACACCAGCAGCTTCCAGCGCGTGGCCGGCGGCAGGGCGGACCAGCCCTCGAAATAGCCCGGGTTGGTGGCACCTCGGCTCTTGTTCACCTGCGGCAGGGTGGCGCGGCGGCAATACATGTCGACAGCAGCCGCGCCGCTTTCGAGCGCCACCGCGGCGTTGTCGAAGGCGGCGGCGTTGGCGCCGAGCACGGCGACGCGGCGGCCGGCAAGACGGCAAAAATCGATCGGTTCGGCAGCGTGGGCGGCGCGGTCGGGCCAAAGCGCGCGGTCGATGCAATCCGGCACCAGCGTGCCGCCGCTGCCGAGCCGGCCGGTGGCCAGCACCACGTGGCGGGCGTGGCGTGGGCCGTCGCTGGTCTCAACGCGGAACAGGTCTCCTTCGGCGTGGATCGATCGCACGGCGACGCCGTGGTGCACCGGCAGGGCCAGGATACGTTGCAACCATGACAGGTAGTCCTGCCAGTCAGCGTTGGCGATCTTGTAGAGCGCCTGCCATGCGGCCTCGCCACGGACAGCGGTGAACCAGGCGCGAAACGTCAGCGACGGGATGCCCAGTGCGACGCCCGGCAGGTGCTTGGGGCTGCGCAGCGTGGCCATGCGCGCCGTGGTGGTCCATGGCCCCTCGCGGCCGGGCGGTGCCGCGTCGAGCACCGCGATATTGCGCACCCCCTTCATCGTCAGCGCGGCCGCGGCGGCAATGCCGCACATGCCGGCGCCGACCACCAGAACGTCCAGCGCCGGCCCGCCATCGGGTGCCGCGATGCCGACGGGCCAGGGGCGCGCCGGCAGGCCAAGATATTCGAGGTCGCGGGCGACGGCGGCGGCGAGGCCGGCGAGGGGGGAGGCGTCCATGGCGAGAGTCTGCCCAAGTGGCCCGCGCGCGCAAGCCGCTGTTCAGGGCCAGCGCCCGGCCATGATCGCCCGGGCCAGGCGGGGTGCCGCAGCGGGGTCGAACTTGCGGGCGAACAGGGCGCCGGCCTGGCGCGCGTGCCGCAATGAAGCAGCGTCGCGCACGGCACCGCCCGGCGGCCGCCACATCGGCGCCGGCCGGTTGGCCGCGCCGGGCTGCAGCGCCCCCAGCACGGTGTGGACCATGTGCTCGTCGGGCACCGGGAAGAAGCGGAAATAGTCAGCCACCTCGGCTCGGCGCAATTCCGCCAGCAAGGCGGCTACGGTCTCGCCCGACAGCGCCCACCACTGGATGCCGTAGAATAGTCGCGCGAACAGTTTCGGCCGTGGCGGTAGGGCGGCGAGCGCCTCGGCCACCAGGCGCTGGGTGGCGCCGCGCAGCCAGTCGGCCTTGTCGGCCGACAGGCCATAGTGCCGTGCGGTATCGGCGGCGCCGAAGGGGTTGAGCAGCCGGTCGTCCCAATGAACGTAGTTGTGAAACCGCCAGGGCTGTTCCCAGCCATGGCGGGCGATCGCCGCCTCGCGCGTCTGGCCGGCCAGTGAGGGGTCGTCCTGCACCTCAACCATCTCGATGCGGTCGGGCCCGGGGGCGGCGAGTGCGGCATGCAGCGCCGCGGGCGGCAGCAGCGGCAGGGTGTCGCCGCTGACCAGGGCCAGCACGTCGTGGTCGCGCGCCGCCGCCATCAGGTCGAGCGTCGCCTGCATCATCGACCAGCCCCCCCAGTGCACCGGCCGGCGCGCGATGGCGGTGACATGCGGCGGCAGGTCGAGCCCCGCGGCATCGACCTTGGCGTCGAGGTGCAGGTAGACGGCGAAGCGATCATCCAGGGCGCGCAGCAGGAACGGCAGCGGCGCGGTCAGATGGGCCAGCACCAGGATGGCGACGCGCCGCGCCACCGCGTCAGTCCGACAGCGGGTAGAGCGTGCGCGGCGCGTGGCGGAAGCGGAACCCCTTGATGTCCAGTGCCGCCGGCCCGGGGGCATCGACGTCGATGATGTCGGCCAGCAGCGGTGTGAAGGCGGCGCGGAAATGATTCTTGGCCTTGACGCACAGCCGCTTCACCTCGTCGAGCGCGATGCCATGCAGCGCCAACAGGCCAGGGTCGTGCGGGCTGCGGCTATGGGTGGTCACGATCACCCGCACATTCGGCCCCCCCTTGGTGCCGGCCAGCGAGAGCAACGCCAGCACGGTGCCGCCGAACGGCACCTTCGCGCCATAGGCATCGGTCAGCCGCCGGCAACGGGGTGAAGCTGTTGCCTTCGTGTCTCAGCATGGCGATGGCAGTACGGGGCATGGCTGGACGTCCGGTTACGGCAGAAGGGCGCAGCGTGCCGGCTGACCGGGCGGTGATCAAGCCGGCGTTGTGACCTTATACCGACCTGTGAAAACTTTGATGTACCATCAGGTAAGATCGGGGCTTTTCCCTGGACCCACCAAGCCCCGAGCGCGCCTTCGCGCGACGGGCCAAGCCCCTGGACCTTAAATATAGGACAAAAAATGGGTTTCCAAAGGCCGTTGGCCTTTGGTGGGTCCCTGCGGTGCGGCTTCGCGCCGCAACGGCAAAGCCATCGCCTTACCCTTCTATATCGGTCGATCACCAGGATGGTTGTTATCAATGCCGCGGCTTTTCTCTTCCCCTCCGACCGGGCTGCGCGCGATCATGCGCAATCACTGGGGACCACGCGATGCAGGGACGGAGCGCGGCAATCTGGGCGGGGCTGGCCGACAGCGCGCCGACGCTAGTTGTGCCGGCGTCGGCGCG
>JBBQOT010000088.1:0-8442 GCA_038331165.1 Acetobacterales bacterium | reverse complement strand
GGCCATAACGACCTGCTGCCGGTGGTACGCGACGACGCCGAACGCGCCGACCCCCATCCGGTGTACGGCGCGTTCCAGCAGTTCCGGGTGAGCCGGAATTTCTCCCGCGACGCGGTGCGCGCCCGCGTACTGCCAGCCTATATGGGGCTGATCAAGCAGATCGACGACCAGATCGGCGTGCTGATGCAGTTCCTGCAGGACCGCGGCGAACTGGCCACCACCACCATCGTGTTCACCTCCGACCACGGCGACTACCTCGGCGACCACTGGCTGGGTGAGAAAGATCTGTTCCACGAGTGCTCGGTGCGGGTGCCGCTGATCATCGCCGACCCGTCGCCATCGGCTGACGCCACGCGCGGCACCATCTGCGATGCGCTGGTCGAGGCAATCGACCTCGCACCCAGCTTCGTCGAGGCGTTCGGCGGCACGCCCGCGCCAAATGTGATGGAGGGACGCTCGCTGCTGCCGTTGTTGCGCGGCGCGGCGCCCGCCTGGCGCACGCATGTTTTCAGCGAGTACGACTACGCCATGCAGGATGCGCGCAACCTGCTCGGGCGGGGTGTCGACGAATGCCGGCTGTTCATGGTGTTCGACGGGCGCTGGAAATACATCCACGCGCCCGGCTTCCGCCCGATGTTGTACGATCTCGCCACCGACCCCAACGAGTTCCACGACCGCGGCGCCGACCCGGCCTGTGCCGCCGAGCGCGCCCGCCTCAAGGAGGCGCTGTTCGACTGGGCGCTGCGCGACCACAATCGCATCACCATGCCGGATGCGCGCATCGCCGCCTATAACCGCGCCAGTCAGCTCAAGGCCGACATCCTGATCGGCTACTGGGACGAGGCCGAACTGGCAGCGGCGCGGCAGGAGGCCGGGCTGTCCTGAGGGCCGTGTAACCGGATCGGCACCATCGGCGAACTACCCCGTGCAAATTGGGGGCGACATCGATGCACTTGACCGCGCAGGACATCGCCGACTGGCAGCCCGAAGCGGCCTCCGGCCCGGGTGTCACGCCGCTGCAACGCGCCGAGGCCCGCCTGCGCCAGGCCGGCCAATGGCAGCCCGCCCAGACAATGGGGCGGCGCTTTGCCATCGGCTGCGTGGCGCTCGAAATTACCCAGCGCTGCAACCTCGACTGCACGCTGTGCTACCTTTCCGACATGTCCGAAGCAGTCCACGACCTCCCGCTGGCCGAGGTCTTCCGGCGCATCGACATGATCCGCGATGTCTATGGCCCGCACACCGACGTGCAGGTGACCGGCGGCGACCCCACCTTGCGCCAGCGCCACGAGCTCGTGGCAATCGTCGCCCGCATCGCCGAGCGTGGCATGCGCCCGTCCCTGTTCACCAACGGCATCAAGGCGACGCGTTCGCTGCTCGCGGAGTTGGCCGCCGCCGGCCTGGTCGATGTTGCCTTTCATGTCGACACCACCCAGCAACGCCGCGGCTACAACAGTGAAGTGGCACTGAACGACCTGCGCGCTGCGTATATCGCCCGCGCCCGCGGGCTTGGCCTGTCGGTGCTGTTCAACACCACAATCCACCGTGGCAACCATCACGAGGTGCCGGCGATCGTGCGTTTCTTCGCAGCCAACGCCGATGTCGTACGCCTCGCCTCGTTCCAGCTGCAGGCTGATACCGGCCGCGGCGTGCTGGTTGGCCGACCAGACCTGTTGACCCCCGACAGTGTCGCGGCGGCAATCACCGAAGGCGCGGGTGGTGCGATCCGCTTCGACGTTCCGGCAATCGGCCATCGCGACTGCAACCGCTACGCCATGACCCTGGTGGCCAACGGGCGGGTGCATGATATGTACGACAGCGTGCCGATCATCACCGCGGTGCTGGCACGCTCGGCCGGCGTGCAGTTCGACCGCAAACGTCCACGGCGCGCGGTGGCGGCGTTGCTGGGGTTCCTGGCACGCAATCCCGGCCTGCTGCTCCGTGCACTGCCGTGGCTTGCCGCCAAGGCCTGGGCCATGCGCGCCGACCTCGCCGCCGGGCGCGGGCGTGTGCACAAGCTCAGCTTCTTCATCCATAATTTCATGGCGGCGACGGCGTTGGAGCCAGACCGGGTCGCGTCGTGCAGCTTCATGGTCGCGACTGGCGATGGGCCGATCTCGATGTGCTTGCACAACGCCCGGCGCGACAGCTTCATCCTCAAGCCCGTGGCACTTGCCGCCGGTGCGTGGAACCCGCTCACCGGCGCGCTCGCCGGTGAACCTGCCCGCGCGCGGCGTATCCCGCCGAAGGGCCGCACCGCCATCCACTACGTGATGCGGCACGACCGGGCATGAGGCACCTTGTTGTCCTTCTGCTGGGTCTGCTGGTCCTGGCCGGCTGTGCCACCACCCTGCCCGTTCCACCAGCGGCGCCGGGCGTGCCGCAGGCCGCGTGGGCACGGGTGCTCGCCCGGCATGTAGACGACCGCGGGCAGGTCGATTTTGCCGGGTTGGCGACTGACGACGCCGACCTGCGCGCCTGGGTTGCCGCCATCGCCGCTCCGCGCAGCTTCGCCACCCCGGCCGATCAACTGGCATTTCATATCAACGCCTATAACGGCCTGGCAATGTATGTTGTGCTGGCGCAGGGCATTCCCGAACGCCTGTCGCTCGCCGGGCGACTGCACTTCTTCAAGCTGACGCGCGTGGTGGTGGGTGGCGCGCCGACATCGCTCTACGACTATGAAAACGACGTCATCCGCAAGCTCGGCGAACCACGCATCCACTTCGCCCTGAACTGCATGGCTGTGTCCTGCCCGCGCCTGCCGCGCAAGCCCTTCACTGCCACCGGTCTCGATGCCGAGCTCGACGCCGCCGCGCGCGAATTTTTCAACGACCCTCGCCATGTCGCCGTGGAACCTGCCGCCCGGAGTGCGCTTGTGTCGGCCATTCTGGATTTCTTCCCGGAGGACTTCCTGGCCGTGTCGCCATCGCTGCTCGCCTACATCAACCGCTATCGCCAGCCGCCGATCCCCGATGATTTCGCCGTCCGGTTCTTGCCCTATGATTGGCGGATCAACCGCCAGGGCCGTATCGGCACGGGCGGATGATCCGCCCGCCGCATTTGCCTGCACATGCCTCCGTGGTTTGCGCCCAGTCGAGGGATGTCGTGCGATGATCACCCGCCGCCACGTGCTTGTCGCCCCGCTTGCGTTGGTTGCGCGCCCGGTCCTCGCCGCGCCGGCAGCCGAGCCATGGCCGTTGTGGGAAAGACACGACGCGACCAACACCGCCGCCATCACCTACCCGGAATGGACGACTTTCCTTGCCCGTCATCGCCGACAGGGGGACGACGGCATTGCCCGCGTGCCCTATCGCGCCATTCCCGTCGCTGACCGCGCGACACTGGACGCCGGGATCACCCGCCTTGCCGGCGTGCCTATCAGCCGCGCAAGCCGGGCCGAGCAATTCGCCTACTGGGCCAACCTGTACAACATGCTCACCGTGCAAACGGTGCTGCGGCACTATCCGGTCAAGAGCATCCGCGACATCGCGATCTCGCCGGGATGGTTCAGCAGTGGCCCCTGGGGCGCCAAGCTGCTGGAGGTCGAGGGCACGAAACTCTCGCTGGACGATATCGAGCACCGCATCCTGCGCACGATCTGGCGTGACCCGCGCATCCACTACGCGGTGAACTGCGCCAGCATCGGCTGCCCCAACCTCCCCGCCGTGCCGTTCACCGCCGCCACCACCGAGGCCATGCTGGAGGCCGCGGCGCGCGCCTTCGTCAACCATCCGCGCGGCGCGGCAATCGAACGCGGCCGGCTGATCACCTCGTCGCTGTATCTCTGGTACCGCGCCGATTTCGGCGGCGATCAGGCCGGGATCATCGCCCATCTGCGGCGCTACGCCCGGCCGGACTTCGCCACCGCGCTCGCTGATATCGTTCAGATCTCGGAAGACCGCTACGACTGGGCGCTGAACGACGCGGCTTGAATTCCGGAACACGCATACCAAAACTCACAGGTGATCACTCATCGACGACAAGAGTGAGGCTCCGCCTCGCGCTCCGCCAGGGGCCGAGCCCCCGGACCTCATTTTGTTTAAAAAAATGGGTTTCCAAAGGCCCTCGGCCGTCGCTCAAAGGCGCGCTCGGGACTTTGGCGGGTCCAGGGCAGAGCGTTGGCCTTGCCTTCTGCCTAGGTCAATGATTGTGCGGATTGGTACTTTTCAGGCTTTCATGCCGCCGTTCTTGTGGATAGGATCAATCCACAACACATTCTCGGGCTTCTCAACCGGTTCCACGCCTTCGATATTCACCACCACCGCCTCGTTATCACTGCGCACCAGCACGCATTCCAGCGTCTCGTCGTCCGACGCATTGATCTCCTGGTGCGGCACATAGGGCGGGATGAAGATGAAATCGCCCGGCCCGGCCTCGGCCACGAACTCCAGTCGTTCGCCCCAGCGCATGCGTGCGCGGCCCTTGATGACGTAAATCACGCTTTCCAACGCGCCGTGATGGTGCACGCCAGTTTTGGCGCCGGCGAAGATGTTGACCGTGCCGGCCCAGATCTTCTGTGCCCCCACGCGGGCCAGGTTGATCGCCGCTGCCCGGTTCATGCCCGGCGTCTGTGCGGTGTTGGCGTCCAGGCTGCTGGCCGGGATCACCTTCACCCCGTGCAGCTTCCAGTCCACAGCCCCGGCGGGCGGCGGCGCATCGTCGTGGGAATGTGGCAGACCATCATGTGGCATGGTGGTTTCCTTAATTCACTATTCTAAACGGATAATACAGGAAACCTACACCGAAGCAAGTCGAACGAGAGGCTCAATCCCCGCTCAGCAGCGTCACCGGTACCGACGACCCGGTCACCACGCTGCTCGCCACCGAGCCCATCACCGCGCCTGCCACCCCGCCGCCGTAGCCGCGCGTGCCCATCACCACCAGGCCGCAGCCCAGACGGGCCAAGAAGGCCAGCACCATCTCCCCCGGCGCGCCAACGGTGAGATGCAGATGCGGCGTGATTCCGGCCACCTTCAGCGCCTGCACCGCACCGGCCAGCGCCGCCATCCCCTCCTCGCGGTGGTAGGCGTCCAGCTCCGCCTTGGCGATCAGCATCGCCGCGGTGCCGCGCACCGGCGCCTGCACGTTCAGCAGATGGAGTTCTACCGCCAGCCCGCGCTGCGCCAGTTCCACCACATGCTGCACAGCGCGCAACGACGGCACCGAGCCATCCACCGGCACCAGGATCTTCAAGGGCCCGCTCATTGCTTGTCCTCCGGCGCCAGGTCGACGATGTCCTTGGGTCGCCGCACCGCCCGCCGGGCCAACAGCGTGCCAAGGGCCACCACCAATGCCGCCCCCAGCGGCTTGCCGAAAAGTTCCAGCGTATGCGCGTCCAGCCTCAGCCACTGCGCCACCGCTACGTCGCCGGCGATGATCTCGCCGGCGATCCAGCCCAGCAACCCGGCCCCAGCGGTCACCAACAGCGGGTAGCGCAGCAGCACCTTGAGCACCAAAGTGCTGCCGAAGATGATCAGCGGCACGCTGATCAACAGCCCCACCACGATCAGCGCCGTGCTGCCCTTTGCCGCCGCGGCGATCGCCACCACGTTGTCCAGCGACATCACCGCATCGGCCACGACAATGGTCTGCATCGCCCCCCACAGCGTTGATTTCGCGGTCATCCCGTCGCCGCCCTCATCCTCGGGCACCATCAGCTTCACGCCGATCCACAGCAGCAGCAGCCCGCCGATCAGCTTGAGGTAGGGGATCGACAGCAGCCACACCACGATCAGGCAGAAGAACACCCGCAGCGCGATGGCGCCCAGGCTGCCGCCCAGCACCGCCGCCCGCCGCTGGTGCGCCGGCAGCGCCCGCGACGCCAGCGCGATCACCACCGCGTTGTCGCCGGACAGCAGGATGTTGATCCCGGTGATCTCCAGCAGCGCCAGCCAGAACTCGGATGTCAGGACATATTCCATGCCGGCGTGCCTCCTTGGTGCCCGGCGGTCGGTACACGCAAACGCCGCGTCACTTGTTGAGGTACCATCCCACCTCGTGCCCGCCATCCCAGATCATCTTGCCGGCAACATAGACCACGATCAGCAACCCCACCCAGGCTACCCAACGATGCTTCTCCAGCAGGGCGGCGACAAAGCTGGCCGCGATGCCCATCAGCACCACCGAGATCGCCAGCCCCACCACCAGCACCCAGGTATGCCCGCCCGACGCGCCGGCCACCGCCAGCACGTTGTCCAGGCTCATCGACACGTCGGCGATGATGATCTGCACCATCGCCTGGCGCAGCGTCTTGGGCTTCGGCGCCTCCAGCGCATGCCCGCCGCCGCCCGCGACGAGGTCGCGATACATCTTCCAGCACACCCACAGCAGCAGGATGCCGCCGGCCAACATCAACCCGACGATGGCCAGCAACTGCACGGTAACCGCGCCAAAGGCGATGCGCAGCACCGTGGCGCCGGCAATGCCGACGATGATCGCCGGCCGCCGCTGATGCGCCGGCAGCCCGTTCACGGCCAGCCCGATCATCACGGCATTGTCGCCGGCCAGCGTGATGTCGATGATCAGCACCTGAATGAGCGCGCTGATTTGCTCCATGATAACGGGGTCCATCGGCCATCCTTGTCGGGGTTCGCGCCTGCCCTTAAACGGGGCGCTCGGCTGCTGCAAGGAGAACACGACCATGGTGCCCCGCTACACTCGCCCCGCCATGGCCGCGATCTGGGCGCCCGAGAACCGTTTTCGTATTTGGTTCGAGATCGAGGCGCTGGCCGCCGAGGGCATGGCGCTGTGCGGCGATGTGCCCGCAGAATCGGCCCGCGCGATCCGCGAGAAAGGCGGCGCCAAGCTGGCCGCAATCAGCGTCGATGATGTTGCCCGCATCGACGACATCGAGCGCGTGACCCGCCACGACGTAATCGCCTTCCTCACCTGGCTGGCCGAGGCGATCGGCGACGACAGCCGCTATGTGCATCTCGGCCTGACCAGCAGCGACGTGCTCGACACATGCCTGTCGGTGCAGTTGACGCAGGCCGCCGACATCCTGCTCGCTGACCTCGACGCGGTGCTAGCGACACTGAAAACCCGCGCCTTCGAATTCAAGCACACGCCGACCATCGGCCGCAGCCATGGCATCCATGCGGAGCCGACCAGCTTCGGCCTGAAGCTCGCCGGCCACTACGCCGAATTCGCCCGCGGCCGCGACCGCCTGTTGGCCGCGCGCAAGGAGATTGCGGTGGCCGCCCTGTCCGGCGCCGTCGGCACGTTTGCACATGTCGACCCGCGCGTGGAGGCGTTCGTCGCCGAAAAGCTCGGCCTCTCCATCGAGCCGGTCTCCACCCAGGTCATTCCGCGCGACCGCCATGCCATGTTCTTTGCGGTGCTCGCGGTGATCGGCTGCGCCGTGGAGCGGCTGGCCACCGAGGTGCGCCACCTGCAACGCAGCGAGGTGCGCGAGGCGGAGGAGTTCTTCCACGCCGGGCAGAAGGGTAGCTCGGCGATGCCACACAAGCGCAACCCGGTGTTGTCGGAAAACCTCACCGGCCTGGCCCGCATCGTGCGCGCCGCCGTGGTGCCGGCGCTGGAGAATGTCACCCTGTGGCACGAGCGCGACATTTCCCACAGTTCGGTCGAGCGCGCGATCGGGCCGGACGCCACGGTCACGCTGGATTTCGCGCTGTCCCGCCTTGCCGGCATGATGGAGAAGCTGACTGTCTACCCCGAGCGCATGCAGGCCAATATCGACGCGCTCGGCGGCGTGGTGCAGTCCGGCGAGGTGCTGCTGGCGCTGGCGAAGGCCGGCATCCTGCGCGAGGACGCCTATGCGATCGTGCAGCGCAACGCCATGGCCACCTGGACCAATCTGGGCAGCCCCGAGGGCCGCAGCTTTCGTGACAATCTGCTGGCCGACCCCGAGATCGCCGGGCGAATCACGCCCGTCGCCATCGACGCCGCCATGGATTCTCGGCTGCACTTGGCCCAGCTCGACACGATTTTCACCCGCGTCTTCGGCGAACCCGGCCCCGCCGCGCCCTGAGCCGCCCCCCCCCCGTATGGCCCGTGTGGCGCCTCACCGGGGGGCCTGCTATATGCCGGGCTGCGCCGCCGGTTGCGGTGCAGCATCGGGGCTCCCCCCCTGGAGAAGTCAGCCATGGCCCGCCGCCGCCAACTGTACGAGGGGAAAGCGAAGATACTGTTCGAGGGCCCCGAACCCGGCACCCTGGTGCAGTATTTCAAGGACGACGCGACCGCCTTCAACTCGCAGAAAAAGGGCGTGATCACCGGCAAGGGCGTGCTGAACAACCGCATCAGCGAGTACCTGATGCTGCGGCTGCAGGATATCGGCATCCCCACGCACTTCGTGCGCCGCCTCAACATGCGCGAGCAACTCATTCGCGAGGTTGAGATCATCCCGGTTGAAATCGTCGTGCGCAACGTTGCCGCCGGCAGCTTGTCCACCCGCCTGGGCATCGCCGAGGGCAC
>JBBQOT010000087.1:0-8453 GCA_038331165.1 Acetobacterales bacterium | reverse complement strand
TAATGTTAATTCATCGCACGAAGCAAGCTCCCCACCCCGCCCCACCTATAAGCCGCCACAACGTGGCCCGGCACATGGCGGAGCTTGCCCAAAATGCGCTGCTGATCCTGCTCGTCCACCGCCACATCCGCGCGCTGCTAGCCGAGCTTCAGCACCTCTTGCACTGCTGGCAAACCCGTACTCTACCGCCCCTGGTGCCCCTGCCCCACCAGCCCACCCCGCAGCACAGCGCGCCCTCCCTTGCCCGGCCTGCGCCCCGCCAGATGGTCCCGGCACGCCAGCGCGCCGCCCGTCCGCACGGAATCTGCCGCACCACAGCGATGCCCGCGCCCATCCAGGCCGCCCGCCCCGCCGCGCGCCCTTCAGCATGCCGCGCGCACAAACGCCCCTCGCCTGCCGCGCAGTCTATCATCGTCAATGGCCTCCTGGACGCCCGCGCCCGCGCATCCGCCAGATTTCAAAATCCGTTTTGGCCAGTGTCGCAGCCTCATGTCCTAATTGTTCCGATATCGTAATTAATGACCTCACCCAGCCGCCAATTTGGCCAACCGCCGCCAAACAGGCATCCTCCTCGCCCGAATCCCAAACGCGCCCGGAGCCGACGATGACCCGAATCCTCCGCATCGCCGGCGCCCAGATGGCCGGCACCCAGAAAGCCGACCCACGCCGCCACACGCTCGACCGCCTGATCGCCCTCCTCGAACAGGCCGCCGCCGACCGCGCAACCCTCGTCGTCTTCCCCGAACTCGCCTTCACCACCTTCTTCCCACGCTGGCTCATCCCCACCACCCAGGAGCTCGACACGTATTTCGAGCGCGACATGCCCAACGCCCACGTCCAACCCCTGTTCACCCGCGCCCGCGAACTGAACATCGGCTTCAACATCGGCTACGCCGAACTCACTCCCGAGGGACAACGCTTCAACACCAGCATCATCATCAACCCTGACGGCACCCTGCTCGGCAAATACCGCAAGATCCACCTCCCCGGCAGCGTCGAACCCCGTGAAGGTGCCCGCTTCCAGCAGCTCGAAAAGCGCTACTTCGACTACGGCGACCTCGGCTTCCCCACCTTCCGCGCCCCCGCCTTCGCCAACGGCATCCTCGGCATGCTCATCTGCAACGACCGCCGCTGGCCCGAGGCCTGGCGCGTGCTTGCCCTGCGCGGCGCCGAACTCGTCGTCATCGGCTACAACTCGGCATCCTACGACCCCAACGGCGGCGAAACCGAAACCCCAGCCAGCCGCACCGAGCACTCCCAACTCGCCGCCCGCGCCAACGCCTACATGAACGCCACCTGGGCCGTCACCATCGCCAAGGCCGGCAACGAAGACGGCTCCGGCCTCATCGGCGGCTCCTGCATCACCGACCCCAACGGTCGCATCGTGGCCGAGGCGAAAACCCTCGGCGACGAGATCATCATCGCCGACATCGACCTCGACGCCTGCCAACAGGGCCGCGAAAAGATGTTCAACTTCGCCCAACACCGCCGCCCGCAATGGTACGGCCCCATCACCACCCAGACCGGAGCCGAACCCCCAAAATGACCCGCACCCTCACCGTCGCCGCCGCCCAGCTCGGCCCGATCCAGCGCGCCGAGGGCCGCGACATCGCCGTCGCCCGCATGGTCCGCCTGATGGAACGCGCCCACGCCCGCGGCGTCGAACTCGTCGTCTTCCCCGAACTGGCGCTCACCACCTTCTTCCCGCGCCACTACCTCAAAGATACCGCCGAGGCCGACCACTGGTTCGAATCCGCGATGCCCAGCAACGAAACCGCGCCCCTCTTCGCCGCGGCGAAGAAATTCGGCATCGGCTTCCACCTCGGCTACGCCGAACGCACCCCCCAGGGTCAGCACTTCAACACCGCCATCCTCGTCTCAGCAGACGGCGACATCCTGCTGAAATACCGCAAAGTCCACCTGCCCGGCCATGCCGAATTTGACCCCAAGCGGACGGTCCAACACCTGGAAAAACGCTATTTCGAGGTCGGCGATCTCGGCTTCCCCGTCATCCGCGCCCCGATGGGAAACGTCGAAAACCTCAACATGGGCATGCTGATCTGCAACGACCGCCGCTGGCCCGAAGCCTGGCGCGTCCTCGGCCTGCAAAAAGTCGAACTGGTGATGTGTGGCTACAACACCCCCAGCCTGAACATGGCAGCCCAAGGCTTCGAGGCGCACCACCTGCGCGTCTTCCACAGCCACCTGTCGGTCCAGTCCGGCGCCTACCAGAACGCCAGCTTCGCCATCGCCACCGCCAAGGCCGGCACCGAGGATGGCTGCGAACTGTTCGGCCACTCCATCATCGCCAACCCGCAAGGCGAGATCGTCGCCATGGCCACCAGCTGGGACGACGAGCTGGTCACCGCCGACCTCGACCTGCGCCAGTGCGAACTCGGCCGCACCACCATCTTCGCCTTCGACAAACACCGCCGCCCCGAAGCCTACGCCCGCATCACCGACCAGGTCGGCGCCGTCGACCCGCCGGTGTGGCACAAGGGGTAAACGCGGCAGCAACAGGCAAGACAGAAAGCGGCCACAAAGGCACGGAGACACTAAGAAGAATAGAAGGAAGAAGAAAACCTAAAACCTTCTCCCTTGCCTTGCTCCTCCGTGTCTCCGTGCCTTCGTGTCCGATTTCTTGCTGACTTCGCCTAACGCCACCACCACAGCAACCTGCGACGCCTACTTGCGTGCCACCGCCACCTTCGGCAGGTCGTCCTCCAGAATGCTGATGGTCAGGGTGAAGCTCACCTCGCCATCCTCGTCGTCGCGGTGCAGCGTGCCGATGAACTCCTCACCCACGCTAACCTCCACGCTGCCGCCCTTGCGCTTCGGCACCTCGATATGGATGCGGCTGTTACCCAGCGTGGCCCGCAGATAGGCCTGCACCCGGGCGATGTCGGTTTCCTTCACGGCGTATGCTCCTGGTCCCAATTCGGCGACGGTCTAGCCCCGCCAGCCGTCCCTGTCACCCGTGCGGATGATGGCCCGGCGCGTCGAGCGGGTAGTTCGTCTGGATCACGTCGCGCAATGGCACCGGCCAGTCCACCCGCGCCGGCCCGATCTTGCGCGCGATCACCCCACAAGACATGAACCCCGCCGCAGTCTCCGAGTCGGCCGGCGACTCGGGGAAAACGCGGGGCACCACATGCACCTGCAGCGACATGTCGGTGCCGAGGATCTCAAAGCCGGTATGGGCATTGAACAGCGCCGACCAGGCGGCGTCGGAAAAACGGAAGTAATCCCACGGCAGGTCGTGCAGCGCATGGGTCTGCGGCGCCCAGATGTGGCAAATGCCGCCCGGCTTCAGCACCCGGTTCAGCTCGACGGCAACCTTCCACGGCATCAACAGGTGCTCGAACACCGCCAGGCTCTGGGCGAAGTCGAAACTGTCGGGCGGAAAATGCTGGCTCAACTCATGCGCGTCACCGACCACATCCACCCCGGGGTCGGCCACAATGTCGAACACCGTCACATCGCAGTGGGGAAAATCCACGCTCTTCTGCAGGTAGCTGCGCGCCCGCCCGCCGACATCCAGCAATGTCGGCCGCCGCCCCTCCGCCGCGGCCAGGGTCCGGGTCATGGCGCGAAACTCGACCAACTGGGTGCGCAGGTCGCGCGCGCGGGCAAAGGGCAGCACGTTCTGCATCGGAAACCGCGACAGCCCGTCGCGGAACCACACCAACAAGACCGCGCGGTCCATGGCGAAGCCGCGCGGAGCCAGGGCATCAAGCTCGAACTCGACGACCAGGCTCGGCTGCACCGACAGTATCTTCGTGCGTTGCACCGGCTGCTCGCCGTCGATCTCGACCGCTACCCGCACACCTTCCAGCAGGTCGCCATCGCTGAACTGCCTGGCATCGGCCACTTCGGCATAGGCGTGGATGCGCAGGTAACCGAAGAACACCTGACAGTCATCCAGGTCGATCGCCGCAATCGGCCCACCGGGCCGCCCGGCCCAGACCGCTGGCGGCACCGGGATGGGCAACAACCCCAGCCGGCGCGCCAGGCCCCGCTTCACGCGGCCCAGCACCGCGCGAACACGGCCGATCATCGCCGGTTACCCGGCGCCGGAGCGTGAATTTCTTGCCTTCGCCTATCAATCCGCATCGGTCGTTCACATCCTGTTAAGGATCGCCACGCTATCATGACGGCGTCGATGGTGGGCATCCAAGCGGCAAAACGTCGCGCCCCCGGCCTCCGTCCCCAAGCGGGGCGCCATGCCATCGCCGCAGCGATCAGCCAGCCGCGTGGCCCCCCCGCGCGGCTGGCAGCGCCGCCGCCACCACAATCCCCAACGCATGGGCCACCGCCGCCTGGCACGGCTCGATCACCGGCACGCCAAGTGCGGCCTCCACCACGCCGCGATGCCCGGCCATGCCAGTGCAGCCCAGGATCACCGCCCCCGCCCCGCGCGCCACCAGCGCCCGCCCGGCCGCCACCAGTGCGGCCCGTGTCGCCACCGGGTCCAGCAACGCCTCGATCGTGGTGTTCATGGCAATCTCGCCGGCCAGCCGCCCCTCGGCCCCCATCGCCCGCAGCGCCAGCGCGTGCCGGCCCACCGAGGCATCCACCAGCGCGATCACCCCGAACCGCTCGGCGCGCAGCAGCGCCGCGGCGACCGCGCAGCGGAACACCCCCAGGACTGGCCGCCCGGTCACCTCGCGCACCGCCTCGATCCCGGGATCGGACGCACAGGCGACCACGTAGACATCGGCCTCAGCACCCGCCACATGCCGGCACAGCGGCCCCACGGCGGCGTGCCAGTCGCGCCAGGAATAGATGCCGGGCGGCCCGTCGGCCACCGTCGCCACCGCGATCGCCGGCCCGTCCGCCCGGCGGAACCCGGCCACCGCCGCATCGATCCCCGCACTGCACGCCACGCTCGAATTGGGGTTCACCAGCAGGATGCGTGTGGCCGCGATGCCGGTCATGCAAAACTCCGCTTCGCCATTTGTCCCCCGAAGCGCTATATATTGCACCGCACCATGGGGCCACGCCGCAGCATTCCGCCGCAGGCATAGACCCACGTGCCACCGGAGGGTAGCCCCTTGCCCGACACCGCTGCGCCCATGGCTGGGCCCCTTCCGCCCGTCGTGCCACTGCCCGCCATGAAGGTCGCGCTGCTCCGCGGTCTGCGCGGCACCTGCCCGGTCTGCGGCGCCGCGCCACTGTTCTCCGGCTGGCTGAAGGTCGTCGACAGATGCGCCAAGTGCGGCACCCACCTGGGCGCAATCCGGGCCGACGACGCGCCGCCCTATTTCACCATCTTCGCCGTCGGCCACATCGTCATCCCCGGCATGCTGTGGCTGGAGCGTGCCCAGGCGCCGGAGCTGTGGGTCCATACGATCATCTGGGTGCCGCTGACCCTGGCCCTGTCGCTCGGTCTGATGCGCCCGATCAAGGGGGCGACGATCGGCCTGATGCTCAAGCTCGGTTTCGGCCGCCCGGCCGAGGAAGCCTGAGCCGGCCATGCCTGGCAGAACCCGGCACGACACGGCCGCGCAGGAGGCAGCACCTCCCGCCGGCCGCCTGAGCCGGCTGGTGCTGGACGGCGAGGCGTTGACCCGGCTGTCCCCCCTGCTGGAGGCTGACCGCGCCCAGGCGGTGCATGACCTGCTGCACGAAAACCGCTTTGCGCCGGTGCGCGCCGCCGGCGACGGCCCATTTGTGCTGCGCCTGTCGATCGCCGAGGGGCGCCTGGCCTTCGACATCCGCGACGCCGATCAGGCGCCGCTGCACGTGGTTGCCCTCGCCCTCGGCCCCTTCCGCCGGCTGATCAAGGACTATCAGATGCTGGTCGACAGCCACGTGCTGGCGGTGCAGGAGGGGCGCGAGGCCCGCATCCAGGCCATCGACATGGGTCGGCGTGGCTTGCACAACGAGGGCGCCGAGTTGCTGGTCGCACGCCTCGCCGGCAAGATCGTCATTGATTTTCCCACCGCAAGACGGCTTTTCACGCTGGTCTGCGTGCTTCACCAGCGTATCTAAGTCCCCGGGACCCCCCATGAAAATCGACGGCACCCCCTATCGCAGCGTCTGGGTCGACCAGGAGGATGGCTGGACCGTCCGCATCTTCGACCAGACCAAGCTGCCCTGGGCGCTGGAGATTCTGCGCCTTTCGACGGTGGCCCAGACGGCCCACGCCATCCGCGCCATGCAAACGCGCGGCGCCCCGCTGATCGGGGCCGTCGCCGCCTATGGGCTGTGTTTGGCCGTGCGCGCCGACCCATCGCGCGAGGCGCTGGAACGCGACGCGGCCCAACTGCGCAAAACCCGGCCGACGGCGGTGAACCTGGCCTGGGCGCTCGACCGCATGCTGGGCGTGCTCCGCGCCGTGCCCGACGACCGACGCACACGCGCCGCCTATGCCGAGGCCGCCGCCATCGCCGACGAAGACGTGGCACAGTGCGAAGCCATCGGCCGGCACGGCGTGGCGCTGATCGAGGCGATCGCGCGCCGCAAGGACGGGCCGGTCAACCTGCTGACCCACTGCAACGCCGGCTGGCTGGCCACCGTCGACTGGGGCACCGCGCTGGCGCCGATCTACCAGGCGCATGACCGTGGCATCGACGTGCATGTGTGGGTGGACGAGACGCGGCCGCGCAACCAGGGGGCCGCGCTGACCACCTGGGAGCTTGCCCGCCACGGCGTGGCCCATACGCTCATCGCCGACAATGCCGGCGGCCACCTGATGCAGCATGGCGCGGTCGACATGGTGATCACCGGCGCCGACCGCGTGACCCGCACCGGCGATGTGTGCAACAAGATCGGCACTTACCTCAAGGCCCTGGCAGCCCACGACAACGGCGTGCCGTTCTGGGTCGCCGTGCCGTCATCGACGATCGACTGGAGCATCAGCGACGGCGTCGCCGAAATCCCGATCGAGGAGCGCCCGGCCACCGAGGTGACGGTGATGACCGGCCGCGCACTGGACGGCACCATCGTGCCGGTCCGCATCGTGCCCGCCGCCACGCCGGCGGCCAACCCGGCCTTCGACGTGACGCCGGCGCGCCTGGTGAGCGGGCTGATCACCGAGCGCGGCTGCTGCGATGCCAGCCGGGCCGCGTTGGCCAAGCTGTTCCCCGCCTTGGCCTGAGCCTCGCCCAGCGAACGAAATCATCACTTGCGACCGGGCGCCGGGAATGCCCATTCTGCGGCGCTATTACTCTCCGAGGGAGCGTTGCGCCGTTGGCTGAACTCGCCGCGATCTGGACCGAATGGGGCTATCTGGCCTACGTCGGCGCATTCATATGGTCATTTTTCGAGGGCGAGACTTTCGTTCTCGTGGCCGCGGCCCTCGGCCATTCCACCGGGCTGGTCAATCCCTGGATCCTGCTGGTCACGGTGTGGATCGGCTCGTTCATGGGCGACCAATGCTGGTTCTATCTCGGCCGGCGCTACGGTGTGCGCGTGGTGCGCCGCATTCCCGGCGCCGAGGCCAAGGTGGGACGCGCGCTGCAATTCGTCGAGCAGTTTGGCGCGGCCTTCATCCTCAGCTTCCGCTTCGCCTATGGCATCCGCAACGTCGCTTCGGTGGCCTGCGGCATGACAGCGATGCGCTACAGTTATTTCGCCAGCCTGAACTTCATCGCCGCCGGCATCTGGGCCAGCAGCTTTGTCGCCGCCGGCTGGTTTCTTGCCGAGGCGTTCGGCGCCCACAATATCGGCTGGGTGCTGGGCGGTATCGGGCTGTTCGTCATCGGCGGCCTGATCTGGCGCGCCCGCGCCGCGCGCCGCCGCGCTGCCGAGGCCACCCCCACCGGCTGACCCGCTCCGGACGCCACCGACGACGGTGGCGAGAACTACTCCACCGCGGCATCCAGCGCCGGGTTGGCCAGCGCCTCGGCCAGCTTCGTCAGCGCCTCTGCCCGGGCGCCCTGCCCCAGCGCCATCCGCGCCTCGGCCAGCACGCGCACCAGCACCTGCTCGCTGGGAATGGACGCCCGCGACGGCCGCACCGAGCGGACCAGTACCCGGCTTTCCGCGCGTTCAATCGCCTCCATCGCCTCGCCCGCCCGCCCGGCGGCAATGGCGGTGCGCGCGGCGGCAATGAAGGCGCTCGGCGGCGCCTCATCGGCCACCGGCGGATCGGGCAGACGCACCAGCGGCACGGACTCGGCCGGCGTGGCGGTCTGCGCGCGTGCAGCCGGCACGCCGGCTACCAGCAGCAACGCGAGGATCAGCAACGGCTTCATAGTCGCCTCCATTCCGCTCCGCCCCGATTTGGGGCTGCGCCGCACAGCTTGCCATGCCCCTGCCATGAAGCGGCTATGATACCAACCACCGAAAACACTGACTGATGATCAGGCAGCCATGGGGCTTCGCCCCAAACCCCAGCAGGACTCGCGCGCGCTTTCGCGCGACGGCCAAGCCCCTGCACCATAACCGTAAGAAAACTAATGGGTTTCCAAAGGCCGTCGGCCTTTGGCGGGTCCAGGGCAGAGCCT
>JBBQOT010000086.1:0-8493 GCA_038331165.1 Acetobacterales bacterium | reverse complement strand
ACCGGCGGGATGATGTTCGGCAGCACGTGCCGCACGGCAACGCGCCAGGGCGGGTTGCCCAACGCGCGCGCCGCTTCGACGTAATCGTTGGTCGCCGCATCGATGGTCGCCCCGCGCGCCACCCGCACGAAAATCGGCGTGGCCGTGATGCCGATGGCGATCATCGCGTTCTGCAGGCTCGGCCCCAGGAACGCCGCCAGCGCGATCGCCAGGATCAGGAACGGCGAGGCCAGCATCGCATCCACCAGGCGGCCCACGATCATGTCGGTCTTGCCGCCGGCGAACCCCGCCAGCAGTCCGATCGGCACGCCCACCGAGGTGGCGATGGTCACCGAGATGACGCCAGCCGTCATGCTCGCCCGCGCCCCCCAGATGATCCGGCTGAGCACGTCGCGGCCGTTCTCGTCGGTGCCCATCCAGTGCGCCCAGGACGGCGCCTTGCGGATCATCGTCCAGCTGGTCTTGATCGGATCGAACGGCGCGATCAGCGGCGCAAACGCGGCGACCACGACGAAGAACACCACCACCACCAGGCCCACAACCGCCGCCGGCCGGGAGCAGAACCGGCGCACCGCCATGCGGGCGGGCGATTGCGAGGCGGTGGACATGACCGCGCCGGCATCGTTCGACGCGGCAGTGGCGATACCGGTGGTGGCACTCATGCGCCGCGCAGCCGCGGATTGATCATCACATAGAGCACATCGGCCAGCAGGTTCAGCATGACGTAGACGGTGGCCGTCACCAGCACCACGCCCTGCACCACCGGGTAATCGCGGTTGAACACCGCATCGACGATCATCTTGCCGAAGCCCGGGATGGAGAACACCTGCTCGGTCAGCACCGCGCCCGACAGCAGCGTGCCAAGTTCCAACGCCCCCAGCGTTACCACCGGCACCAGCGCATTGCGCAGCGCGTGCTTGGTCACCACCAGCCATTCGGGCAGCCCTTTGGCGCGCGCCGTGCGCACATAGTCCTGCTGCAACGCGGTCAGCATGGCGCTTCGGGTATGGCGCATCAGCACCGCCGAGATGGCGTTGCCCAGCACGAAGGCGGGCATGATCGTGGTCGCCAGCGACATGCGCCAGTCCTCGCTCAGCGGCACATAGCCCGATGGCGGCAGCCACCCCAGATGCACCGACACCAGCAGGATCAGCATGATCCCCAGCCAGAAATTCGGCGTCGACAAACCGGCCAGCCCAATGCCGTTGGCCAGGTAATCCCAGAACGTGTTCTTCTTCACCGCCGACAGCACGCCCATCGGCACGCCAATGCACACCGCGATCACAAAGGCCATGCTCGCCAGTTGCAGCGTCACCGGAAGCTTGGTCGCCACCAGCTCGGTCACCGGCTGGCGGATTCGCCAGGAGAATCCAAGATCACCCTGCAAGACATTGGTGATCCAGTAAAAATACTGCATCACCAGCGGCTGGTCGAGCTTCAGCTCGCGCCGGATCTGCTCCAGCACCTGCGGGTCGCGCTCCTCGCCCGCCAGCACCAGTGCCGGGTCCCCGGGCATCAACTGCTGCAGGCAGAACACCAGGATGCTGACCAGCAGCAGCGTCGGTATGACCTGCGCGAAGCGAACGCCGAGGTGGCCCCTCATCGCGCAAATCTCACGCCGTTAAGGCGCACCATCCCGTCGGCCACCGGCGCGAAGCCTGCCACCTTGGCCAGCGTGCCGAAATTCCAGCGCGGCGCAAACAGGTCGATGATCGGCAGATCCTCGCGCACCAGCTGGTAGATCTTGGCGTCGGCGGCCATGCGCTGGGCCATGTCGCTGGTGCCGCGCACCCTCATTGCACCTTCGTGCCCTGCAGCCGGATCAACCCGTCCGGCACCGGCGTGAACCCGCTGACCCGCCCGGTGGTGGCCATGATCCACTTGCCGGAAAACACATACATCAGCGGCAGGTCCTGATGGAGCTGGGCCGCAACCTTGCCGTACAGCGCCCGCCGTGCAGCCACATCAGGCACCGCGCGCGCCTGCTCCAGCAGCGAGTCGACCTCCTTGTTGGAATAGCCCGACGCGTTCAGCGGCCCGCCGGTGCGCACCATGTTCCGGACATTGCCGTCGGCATCGGCACGGCCCGACCAGCCGATCATGAAAATCTCGAAATCCCCCTTGTCGGAGGCCTGCAACGCGGTCACGAACTCGGTGGAGCGCAGCTTCAGGTCGAAGCCCGCCTCGGCCACCATCGACTGGATCACCTCGCCGGCCTGGCGCGCATCGGGGCTGGTGGTGATCAGCAGTTCCACCGTCAGCGGCGTCTTCACCCCGGCCTCGGCCAGCAGCGCCTTGGCCTTCGCGATATCGCGGCCGGGCGGCGGCACCGCGGGGGAATAGAACGGCGAGTTCGGCGGGACCATCTGCGCGATCGGCGTGTACAGCCCGTTATAGACCACCTGGATCAGCGCCGTGCGGTCGATCGCCAGCTCGAAGGCCTTGCGCACCCGCGCATCGCTCATCATCGGCGTGCGCGGCCGCGTGCCGTTGGTGTGGTTGAACGTCAGGCTCTGGTAGCCCAGCCCGGCAAAGGTGAAAACCTTCACCCGGCTATCCTTGGCCAGGTCAACCGCGTCGTTCGGCAGGAAGCCCATGCCCATGTCGATTGAGCCGGCGCGCAGATTGGCCTGGCGCACGCTGCCATCGATGATCGGCTGGTAGACCACACGGTTGAGGTGGATGTTCTTGGCGTCCCAGTAATCGGCAAAGCGCTCCAGCACGATGCGGTCCTGCGGAATGCGCTCGACGAACTTGAACGGCCCGGCACAGACCGGCGCCTTGCCGAAATCCGCCCCCAGGGCGGTGGCCGCCTTGGGCGACACCAGCATGCCGGCGCGATCGGTCAACTGCGCCAGAAACGGCACGTTGGCCGATTTCAGCACGATGCGGGCGGTCAGCTTGTCCACCACCTCAACCCGGTCGATCCCTGCGATTTCGCCGCGCCGCGTGCTGCCCTGCATGGTCAAATGGCGGTCCATGTTGAACCTGACCGACTCCGCATCGACATCGGTGCCGTCATGGAACTTGGCGCCCGCGCGCAGCTTGATTTCCAGCGTCACCGGGTCGAGCCACGTATAGCTGGTCGCCAGCTGCGGCACGACCGCCAGCTTGTCGTCGATATCAACCAGCTTGTCGCACAGCGCGTTGAACACGATGCGCCCTGTATAGGTGCGCGACAGCGTGGGGTCGAGCGCATCGGCATCGACATCCAGCCCGATGCGCAGCGTGCCCGCCGGCCCCCCCTGCGCCAGTGCCGCCGGTGCGGCCAGCGCCGCGGCACCGAGGGCTGCAACAAGCATCAGAGTGCGCGATCGCAGATCGGTCATGGCCCGTCCTTTCAACGCGGGAACACAGCCGGCGCGACAGGGCAATCCATCCCGTCGCGCGTCTGCTCCCTGGTGTCATTCTTATGACATCATCGTGCCGATCTGCGCGCGGCATGGCAAGGCTTGTCATCGGCCGCGGGGATGGTGCGACCACCGCCTGCATCCCTATGGTGCCGTCATGATCGCCCCTTCCCCAGTCGCCACCGACATCGTCCTGCTCGGCGCCGGCCACGCCCATGTCGAGGTGCTGCGCCGCATCGCCATGGCGCCATGGCCGGGCGTGCGCATCACTCTGGTCGCGCGCGAGGGTTTTACCCCGTATTCCGGCATGCTTCCCGGCCTGATCCGCGGCGAGCACGGCTTCGACGACGCCCATCTCGATTGCGCCAAACTCGCCGCCGCAGCCGGTGCGCGCCTGATCCTGGCCGAGGCTACCGCCATCGATCTCACGCGCCGCGAGGTCGCCATATCGGGCCGCCCAGCCCTACCCTTCGACCTGCTGTCGCTCGACGTCGGGGGGGTGCCGGCGATGCCCGACGGCGGAGGCATCGCGGTCAAGCCGATCGGGCGCTTCCTGGCGCAGTTGGAAACTATCGAGCGCGACCTGGCCCCGGACGCGCGCATCACCGTCGTCGGCAACGGTGCTGCCGGCTGCGAACTGTCGATCGCCCTGGCGCTGCGCCTGGCCGGCCGGGCCCGCATCGTGCTGATCGGCCGCGCCGCTACCCCTATGGAGGGAGCCCCCGCGCTGGTCCAGCGCGAGGTCCTTGCGGCGTTGGCTATCGCCGGGGTGGAAGTGATCAGCGGCGTCGACGCCGGTCGCCATGAAGCCGGCAGACTTTCGCTGTCCGACGGCCGCACCATCGATACGGCCCATGTGCTCTGGGCAACCGGGGTCGTCGCCCCCGCCTTCCTGGCCGAAGCCGGCCTGGAATGCGACGCGGCTGGCTGCGTGCGGGTCGATGCCACGCTGCGCAGCACCAGCCACCCCCGCATCTTCGCTGCCGGCGATTGCGCTGCCATCGCCGGCGCCGCGCGGCCCAAGGCCGGGGTCTGGGCAGTGCGCGCCGGCGCCCCGCTCACCGCCAACCTGCTGCACGCCGCGCGCGGCACACCGGCCGTGCCCTGGCAGCCGCAGCGCCACGCGCTGGCGATCCTCGGCCTGGGCCATGGCCGCGCGGTCGCCTGGCGCGGCAACTGGGCCGTCGCCGGCCGCCTCGCCGCCTGGTGGAAGCAGCGCATCGACCGCAAATGGATGGCGATGTACCAGACCCTGCGCCCGATGGCCGCCGACACCGCCATGCGCTGCGGTGGCTGCGGCGCCAAGATCGGCTCCGAGGCCCTCGCCGAAGCCCTGACCGGCCTCGCCGCCCCCCCACGCGCCGACATCCCGGTCGGCATGGCCGAAGGCGACGACGCCGCCGTCACCCTGCCACCCCCCGGCATGGCCGTGGTGCAAAGCGTCGACCATTTCCGCGCCTTCCACGACGACCCCTACATCTTCGGCAAGATCGCCGCCGCCCACGCCCTGTCCGACATCCACGCCATGGGTGCCCGCCCCTGGACTGCCATGGCCATCGCTGCCCTGCCCTTCATGGAAGGCCGCCGCATGGCCCAGGATCTGCGCGCCATGATGCTCGGCGCCACCGAAGTGCTGCGCGAAGACGGCGCCACCCTGATCGGCGGCCATAGCGCCGAGGGGGCCGAACCCTCGCTCGGTTTCGCCGTCACCGGCCTCGCCTTGCCCGGCGCACTATGGCGCAAATCCGGCCTGCGCCCCGGCGACGCGCTGATCCTCACCAAGCCCCTCGGCACCGGCATCGTCCTGGCCGGGCACATGCGCGGGCTCGCCCGCGTCGACTGGCTCGCGGCGACGCTGGAAGCCATGGCGTGCAGCAACGGTGCCGCGGCCGCCGTGCTGCGCCGCTTCGACGTATCCGCCTGCACCGACATCACCGGCTTCGGCCTCGCCGGCCACCTCATGGAAATGCTGCGCGCCTCGGGTGCCGCCGCCCGGCTCGACCCCGCCGCCCTCCCAGCCCTGCCCGGCGCGGCGGAACTGGCCGCCCAAGGCGTCGCCAGCACCCTGGCACCCGCCAATCGCGCCGCCATCGACCTGCCCGACTCTCCCGTCGTCGCACTGCTGGCAGACCCGCAAACCTCAGGCGGCCTGCTGGCGGGCATGCCGGCAGCCCAGGCGGCAACATGCATCGTGATGCTGCACGCCGCCGGCGTTTCGGCAACCGTGATCGGCCGTGTCGAGACCGGGGTGCCAGGCCTGACTTTGGCCGGTTGATCCCGCCCCCTGCCCGCGTCACTCTGTGCCCAGCCAGCCGAGGACCGCCCCCATGCGCAGCCACAAAATCGCCTCCATCCCCGCCGACGGCATCGGCCCGGACGTGATCGAAGCCGGGCTGGAAGTGCTCGACGCGCTGGCCACCCGCATGGGTGATTTCCGCCTCGACATCACCCGGCTCGACTGGGGCTCGGACCGCTACAAGGCCACCGGCGCCTTCATGCCGGCGGACGGGCTGGCGCAGTTGAAGAAGATGGACGCGATCTATTTCGGGGCCGTCGGCGCCCAGGACGTTCCCGACCATATCTCGCTGTGGGGCCTGCGCCTGCCGATCTGCCAGGGCTTCGATCAATACGCCAATGTCCGCCCCACCCGCATCTTCCCCGGCGTCACCTCCCCCCTGCGCGACATCGGCCCCGGCGACCTCGACTGGCTGATCATCCGCGAGAACTCCGAGGGCGAATACGCCGGCAATGGCGGACGCACCCACAAGGGAATGCCCGAGGAGGTCGCCACCGAAGTCGCCATCTTCACCCGCGTCGGCGTCGAACGCATCATGCGCTTCGCCTTCGACTGCGCCCGCGCCCGCCCACGCCGCCACATCACCATCGTCACCAAATCCAACGCCCAGCGCTTCGGCCTGGTGATGTGGGACGAAATCGCGCTCGAAGTCGCCGCCGACTATCCCGACGTCACTTGGGACAAGGAACTGGTCGACGCCATGACCATGCGCATGGTCCGCAAGCCGCAATCGATCGACACCGTGGTGGCCACCAACCTGCACGCCGACATCCTGTCGGACCTCGCCGCCGCCCTGGCCGGCTCGCTCGGCATCGCCCCCACCGGCAACGTCGACCCGCAGCGCCGCTATCCCTCGATGTTCGAGCCGATCCACGGCAGCGCCTTCGACATCACCGGAAAAGGCATCGCCAACCCGGTCGCCAGCTTCTGGACCGCCAGCATGATGCTGGATCACCTAGGCGAGCGCGCAGCGGCCGCGGCCCTGATGACCGCAATCGAACAGGTCTGCGCCGCCGGCGTGCTGACCCCCGACCTCGGCGGCCGTGCCACCACCAAGGAAGTCACCGCGGCGATGCTGTCCGCGCTGGCCGGCATCAACCAGCCGCGCGCCGGCTAGCCGGGTGGCCCACCCGCCGCACCCAGCCGAGCCGCCCGTCCGGCCCTCGCTGGCTGACGTGGCACAGGGCACCGGCGTCATCGCCCAACGTCGTCGCCACCCCGTCCGCCGCCCACCCTCGCGGCTGCGGCGCCGGCTGATCGTCCTTGGGGTTCTGGCGATGCTCACCGGCATCGCCGGGTTGGTCGCGATCGGCTGGTTTCTCGACGACCAGGGCCGCTCGCCGCGCGAATGGGCGCCCTATATCGAACGGCGCGCCCAGGGCAACAACAGCCTGTTCGTCCAGGCCGGATCGCTGATGGCGCGCTATCTCCTGCGCATGGATCGCCTGCCACGGCCGGACGACCCGGTCATCCCCCCCAGCATCGGCGCCGCCGCCACCCGCTCCGGCACTCCACCCACGGCGGCGCGATTGGTGCTCAACTCCGCCCAGCTTGCCGCCGCGGTTGCCCAAGCCACCCCCGGCCAGGTGATCCAGCTTGTGCCCGGCACCTGGCGCATCGACGGGCGCGGCCTTGCCCTCAACCGCCCTGGCGCCGCGAACGCGCCGATCACGCTGCGCGCCGAGCGGTTAGGCGACGTCACCATCCTCTCCTCGGCGGTCGAGGCGTTCAAGGTCTCGGCCCCAAACTGGACCATCGAGAACCTGATCCTGCGTGGCGTCTGCGGCAGCCACGGCAACTGCGAACACGCGGTCCATGTCGTCGGCGCAGGTAGCAATGCGGTGATCCGCAACAACCGCTTCGAAGACCTCAACGCCCACATCAAGATCAACGGCGAAGACGGCCTGTTCCCCGATAACGGCCGCATCGAGGGCAACACCTTCATCAACACCGAGCCGCGCAACACCGGCAACCCGATCACGCCGATCGACCTGGTTGCCGCCTCCAACTGGCGTATCGCCGGCAACTTCATCGCCGATATCCAGCGCCAGGGCATCGGCTCCGCCACCTACGGCGCCTTCATCAAGGGCTCCGGCGAGGGCAACGTGATGGAACGCAACGTGGTGCTGTGCGAATGGAAGCTGCGGCGGCGCAGCTACAGCCCCAATATCGGCCTTTCGATCGGCGGCGGCGGCAGCTTCCCCGACGCGATCAAGCGCGACCTCGGCCGCTCCGGCAACGAACAAAGCGCTGGCGTCATCCGCGACAACTTTATTGCGTTCTGTAACGATGTCGGCATCTATGTGAACAAGGGCCACCGCTCGGTGATCGCGCACAACACCGTGCTCGACACCGCGGGCATCGGCATCCGCTTCGCCGACTCAACCGCCGAGGTGGTGGGCAACCTCGTCGACGGCCCCCTGCAAATCCGCGACAACGCCGTGGTGCGGGCGCGCGACAACGACACCACGAACCTGCTCGGCCTGTTCGTCGGCCTCCACCCGGTGCCCGCAATGTTCCGCGACGCCGCACGGCTGGACCTGCGCTGGCGCAGCCGGCCCGACGCAATCACCACCGGCGACCTGCGGCCCGACCTGTGCGGCGTGGAACGCACCGGCCGCGTGCTACCCGGGGCGTTCGAGGACTACGCCCGGTGCCGCGACCCAGCGGCCAGACCGTGATCGCCCCGTGCACCTAGCAGCCTCGCGATCAAGCCCTGATACCGACCCCTCTAATGATTGACCGATAGAGAAAGCCAAGGCCAGGGCTTTGCCGTTGCGGCGCGAAGCCGCACCGCAGGGACCCACCAAAGGCCGACGGCCTTTGGAAACCCATTTATTTTTCTTA
>JBBQOT010000085.1:0-8495 GCA_038331165.1 Acetobacterales bacterium | reverse complement strand
AGCTGTGCGCCGCGGCTACTCGTCGCGCCGCTGGCGCGCCAGCAGGCCCTGCATTGCCTCGCGCAGGCTCACCTGCCCCGCCACGACGGCGGCCACCGCCGTGGCGATCGGCAGGTCGACGCCGCATGCCTGGGCGCGCGCCACCAGGGCGGGCGCGGTTGCCACACCTTCGGTCACCGACTCCCGCGCCGCCAGGATTTCGGCCATGTTGCGGCCCTGCCCTAATGCCAGGCCGAGGGAAAAATTGCGGCTGGCCGGCCCGGTGCAGGTGAGCAGCAGGTCGCCCAGGCCGGACAGGCCGGCGACCGTTTCGGCCCGGCCGCCGAGGGCGGTGGCGAGGCGCGCGATTTCGGCGAGGCCGCGGGTGACCAGGGCGGCGCGGGCGTTTTCGCCGAGGCCGGCGCCGATGACCGCGCCGGCGGCGATGGCGACGACGTTCTTTGCCGCCCCGCCGACCTGCGCGCCGATCGGATCGTCGTTGCCGTAGAGGCGGAAATCGGCGGTGCCCAGGGCGGTCATCACGGTGGTGCGGGCATCGGCATCGGTGCCGGCGACGACGGCGGCGGCAGGCAGGCCGTGGGCGATCTCGGCGGCGAAGTTCGGGCCGGTCAGCACGCAGGCGGGGCGGCCGGGCAGGGTTTCGGCCAGCACTTCCAGCGGCAGCTTGTGGGTGGTGGCCTCCACCCCCTTGCAGCAGGCGACCAGCAGGCCCCAGGGAAGGTCGGGGGCGAGGCTGCGCAGGGCCTGCATCGGCATGGCCAGCACGACGATGTCGGCCGGTGCCCAGATGGGCGTGATTTCCAGGGTGGCGGGCAGCTTCATGCCGGGTAAGCGCGGGTTGTGCCGGGTGCGGGCCATCGCCGCCGCCCGCTCGGGGTCGCGCGCCCAGAGCCGCACGTGGGCACCGGCGCGCACGGCCTGGATCGCCAATGCGGTGCCCCAGGCGCCGGCGCCGATGACCTGGACGCTACTCATCGGCGATGGTCAGCAGATCGACTCCGGCGCCGGATTCGCCGGTGCCCAGGCGGCCGAGCAGTGCTTCCAGGATGGCTGGCGCCGCCTGGGCGAAGCCGAAGGGCGGGTTGACCACCACCAGGCCGCTGCCGTTGAGGCGGGTGGGGTCGAGCGGGGCGCGGAGGAACAGCTCGGCTGCCACAATGTCGCGCAGGCCGGAGTCGCGCAGCGCGGTGTGGAAGGCGCGCACCGGGGCGCGGTGCTTGATCGGGTACCAAGCGGCCAGGACGGCGCCCGGCATGCGGCGATGGGCCTGGGCCAGGCCGGCGGCGACCCGGTCGAATTCGCCCTCGGCTTCGTAGGGCGGGTCGATCAGGACCAGAGCGCGCTTTTCGCCGGAAGGGGGCGGCAGCAGGGCGCCCAGCGCCTCCCACCCGTCGCGGTGGTGGACGGCGACTTGCGGGTCGCGGGCGAACAGGCGGCGCAGCGCGGCGGCGTCATCGGGGTGCAGCTCGCAGCAGGCCAGTCGGTCGTGCGGGCGCAGGGTGGCGCGGATCAGCCAGGGGGAGCCGGGATACAGGCCCAACTGGTGCACCAGCGCGACATAGGCGGCCAGGGCGATCGGCGGCGTGTCGAGCAGGCGGAAGATGCCGCGCGCGGCCTCACCGGTGCGCGTGGCTGGGGTGGCGTCGAGGTCGTAGCGGCCGGTTCCGGCGTGGGTGTCGAGCACGAAGAGGCCGCCGGGCTTGCGGTGCAGCGCCGCCAGCAGCCAGACCAGCATGGCGTGCTTCAGGCAGTCGCCGTGGTTGCCGGCGTGGAAGGCGTGGCGGTAGTTCATGGTGCGGCCGTGGTTTGCATATCCGAGGAGTCCAGCGGCCAGCGTGGGCGGGGGGCGTGGTCGAGCCGGTCGACGAAGCCGGCGCGCAGGCGTTCGATGGCCGCCCAGGCAACCATCACGGCGTTGTCGGTGCACAGGCGCAGCGGTGGGGCGACGAAGGCGAAGCCGGCCTTTGCCGCCGCCGCCGTCAGCACCGACCGCAGCGTGGCGTTCGCTGCGACTCCGCCGGCGACGACCAGCGTGCGCGGGCCGTGCGAGGCGGCAAACATCGCCATGGCGTGGCCGGCGCGGTCGGCCAGGGTTTCGGCGACGGCGTGTTGGAAGCTGGCGGCGATGTCGGCCGCGTCGGCGACGGGCAGCGGGCCGGCGGGATAGGTGGCGACGAGCTGTGCCACGGCGGTCTTGAGGCCGGAGAAGGAGAAGTCGCAGCCGGGGCGGCCCTTGAGCGGGCGGGGCAAAGCAAAGCGGGTGGCATTGCCCTGCTTGGCCAGTTTTTCGACCGCCGGGCCGCCGGGCCAGCCGAGGCCGAGCACTTTTCCCACCTTGTCGAACGCCTCGCCCACGGCGTCGTCGATGGTGGTGCCCAGGCGGCGGTGGCGGCCGACGCCCTCGACGGAGACGCACTGGCAATGGCCGCCGGAGACGAGCAGGAGCAGATAGGGGAATTCCAGGCCGCCGAGCGCCGGCAGGCGGGGGGTCAGGGCGTGCGCCTCCAGGTGGTTCACCGCCACGAAGGGCAGGCCGTGCGCGAGCGCCATGCCCTTGGCGAAGCTGCTGCCGACGATCAGCCCGCCTATCAGGCCGGGACCACTGCTGGCGGCGACCGCGCCGAGCGCGGCGGGCGCCACCCCGGCTTGGGCCAGCACATCGGCCACCATGGCGGGCAGGTGCGCGAGATGGGCGCGGGCGGCGATTTCGGGCACCACGCCGCCGAACGCGGCATGGCCGGCCTGGCTGAGCACGGCCTCGGCCAGCACCGTGCCGTCGGCTGCCAGCACGGCGGCGGCGGTTTCGTCGCACGAGGTCTCGATGCCGAGTACGGGCCCCATCGGCAGCCTTTCCATTTTCCCTGAGTGGTAATAGGACACCGCGATGGTAGACGCCCACCCCCGTTCGGACCCGCCAGCCAGCCGCCTTCGCGCGCCGGCGCATGCGCGCCCACTGCCGCTGCGCGTTGGCACGCGGGGATCGCCGCTGGCGCTGTGGCAGACGCGGTTCTTTCTGGCGCGGCTGTCGCGCTTCTGCCCGGTGCTGCGCGACATGGATGTGTTCGAGGAGCACGCCATTCGCACCACCGGCGATGCCAGCCAGGCGGCGGGAACGCGGCTGGCCGATATCGGCGGCAAGGGGATGTTTGCCAAGGAGATCCATGAGGCGCTGCTGGACCGGCGCATCGATTTCGCGGTGCATTCGTTGAAGGATCTGGAAACCGAGCTGCCGCCGGGCATCGAGCTGGCCTGCACGCTGGTGCGCGAGGATGCGCGCGACGCGATGATCCTGCCCCAAGGGATGGCGGGGGCGGCGGAAGGTGGCGATCCGCTGGATTGCCTGGCTTTCGGGATTCTGGTCGGCACGTCGTCGTTGCGGCGCCAGGCGCAGTTGCTGCATCGCCGCCCGGACCTGCGCTTTGCCACCATCCGCGGCATTGTTGCCAGCCGTATCGAGCGCATTCGCCTGGGTGATTTCGGCGCCACGCTGCTGGCGCTGGCGGGCATGAAGCGACTGGGGCTGGAGCATGAGGCCGGCGTGGTGCTGGACCCCGCGATTATGCTGCCGTCGGCATGCCAGGGCATTGTGGGCATCACCGTGCGGGCCGACGATGTGGAATTGCGCACGATGCTGGCGGCCATTGAGGACGCCGATGCGCGGGCGGTGTCGCGCGCCGAGCGGGCGTTGCTGGCGGCGCTGGACGGGTCGTGCCGGACCCCGATCGGCGGCTATGCGAAACTGTTGGCCGATGGGCGGCTGCATCTGACCGGGCTGGTGGCGCGGGCGGATGGAAGTTTCCTGCTGCGGCGGAGCATTGAAGGCGACCGGCGCGATGCCGACCGGCTGGGCGAAGAACTGGGCGCCAGCCTGCGCGCCGATACGCCGCGGGATGTTTTTGCCTAGGGAAGCGGCAAGGGCGCGCCCCGCCGCTTGTGTGTTGATCACGCGCCCGGAGCCGGCGGCGCACGACACAGCGGCGCGGGTCGCGGCACTGGGCCTGGTGCCGATCCTGGCGCCGATGCTGACGATCCGCCCGCTTTCGCACGGCGCGCTGTTGGCGGCGGGCGTGCAGGCGGTGCTGCTGACCAGCGCGAATGCCCTGTTGGGCCTGAGTGCCGCGCTGCATGGCGTGCCGGTGCTGGCGGTTGGCGATGCCACCGCGGACCGGGCGCGCGCCGCCGGCTTTGCCGATGTGACGAGTGCCGGGCGCGACTCGGACGCGCTGGCCGGGCTTGTGTTGCGGCGCTGCACGCTCGGGGGCGGCGCGCTGCTGTTGCCGACGGCACGGGGGGAAGGCCTGTTGCTGGCGAGGCGGTTGCGCGAGGCCGGGTTTGCCGTGCGGCGCCGGGCGGTCTATGTTGCGGTGCCACAAAAGGTGTTTCCCGCGGCAGCCGGCGTGGCGCTGTCGCGGCGGATGGTTGGTACGGCGCTGTTCTTTTCGCCGGCAACTGCCCGCAGCTTTTGCCGGCTGCTGCGCGCCGCGATGCCGGCCGAATGCCTTGCGGCGGTTGATGCCCTGGTGCTGTCTGCGGCGATTGCTGTGCCGCTTGCCTGTCTGCCCTGGCGCCGGATCCGTGTTGCCGCACGGCCGGACCAGGACGCGCTGCTGACCCTGCTCGCGGACAAGATCGATGAGTGACCCCGCTACCCAAGTGCCGGCGCCGGCGCCCGTGACCCAGCGGCCCGCCGAAGCGCCGCCAGCCGATGCGCCTGTGGCGGCTGCTGCCACACTGGGCCAGCCGCGCCCGGCTGTGCCGATGCCGCCGGCGCGCCGCCCCTTCGTGGTGCTGACGGCGCTGGCCTTTGCCATGGTGATCGTGGGCATGGTGCTGCTGTGGCAGCAACACATGCAGTTGGAGGAGAGTTCAGCCACCCGCCCCGATGTCGGCGCGTTGCGCGAACAGGTGCGCGGCCTGCAACAGCGCATCGCCCAGCTTGAGCAGCGCCCTGCCCCGCTGGCCGCCCAGGCGGTCGATGTGCGGCCGCTGGAGACGCGGTTGAGCGCGCTGGAACAGCGCCCGGCCGCCAGCGCCGGCGCCGACCCGGCGCTGGCCGGCCGGGTGGCGGCGTTGGACCAGCGCCTGGCACAGGCCGAGCAACAGGGCGCGCGCGCCGCGCGGCTGGCCCGGCTGCAACGCGCCGCGCTGGCGTTGGAGGCCGGCCAACCACTAGGCGACGTTCCGAGTACGCCCATCGCGCTGGCCCGCTATGCCACGACCCCGCCGCCCACCGAGGCGGCACTGCGCCTGGCCTTCGCCGATGCCGCGGGCCGCGCCCGGGCAGCCAGCCGCGATGACGAGGGGGCGGGGATCGCCGATCGCGTCTGGGCGCGGCTGCGCGGCCTGGTCACGGTGCGCGAGGGCGATGTGGTGCTGGTCGGCAGCCCCGCCGCCATCGTGCTGGGCCACGCTGCCCAGCGCCTGGGCGCTGGCGATCTTGCCGGCGCCGTCGCGACGCTGGATGCGTTGGATCCATACGCGGCAGAGGCAATCGCTGGCTGGCGCGCCCAGGCCGGCGGTCTGCTGGCCGCCCGCGCGGCCCTGGCCCAAATGCTGGCTGATTGATGCGCCGCGTCATCTTCATCCTGGCCGCCTGCGCGGCGGCCATCGCCATCGCCTGGTGGCTGGCCCATTTGCCCAGCAGCGTGAGCGTGGCCGGCTTCGGCTATGCGGTGGAGGCCGCGACGCCGGTGGCACTGGTGGCCGTCGGGCTCGCGCTGTTGTTGTTGCTGGGGGTGCTGCGCGTTGTGCTGGCCCTGTTCGGCCTGCCGGGAGCGGTGGGTTTCTGGCGGCGTGCACGCAGCCAGCGTAGTGGTGATGCCGCCATCGGCCGCACCTTGGTGGCGCTGGCGGCCGGCGATGCCGCGCACGCCAAACGGTTTGCCCGGCGCGCCCGCGAGGCGCTGGGCGACACGCCGCAGACCCTGTTACTGGTGGCCGAGTCAGCCCGGCTCGGCGGCGATCGCGCCACTGCCGAGGCTTGCTACCAGATCCTCGTCGCGCGTGCGGACGGGGCATTCCTCGGCCTGCGCGGGCTGTTCCGGCTGGCTGTGGAGCGCGAGGACTGGCGCGAGGCGGCGGTGCTGGCCGGCCGGGCCGAGGCGCTGCAGCCCGGTGGCACCTGGCTGCGCGAGGCGCGGGTGCGGCTGGCCGAGGAGACCGGGACATGGGCGCCGGCGATGGCGCTGGCTGGCCCCGACCTGCCGGCAGCGTTGATTGCCACCGAAGCTGCCAGCGTCGAGGCCGACCCCAAGGCCGCTGCGCGGCTGGCCCGGCAAGCCTGGAAGGCTGATCCAAGCTTCCCGCCCGCGGTGCTGGCCCATGCCGCTGTACTGCGGCGCCAAGGCCATGATGGCCGGGCCGAGGAGGCTGTTCTGGCGGCGTGGGCGGTGGCCCCGCACCCCGACCTCGCGGCCTTTCTGTTGGCCGAGGCGGCCGATCCGCGTGCCCGGCTGCAGGTGGGGGCCATGCTGTCCAACGCTGCGCCGGAGCATGTCGAGACGCAATATCTGCTGGGACGGCTGTCGCTGGAGGCCGGCGAACTGCGCGATGCGCGCCACCATGCCGAGCGCGCCCGCGGCCTGGCCCCGCCGACGCGGCGCATCTTTCTGCTGCTCGCCGATCTCGCCATGGCCGAGCATGACGACCCCGCGAAATTGCTGCGCGAGGCGGCAAGTGCGGCACCGGACCCGAGTTGGCGGTGCGGGCAGTGCGGCACCGTGCACCGGCGCTGGCAGCTGGTCTGCCCGGCGTGCCACGCGGCGGCGCGGATTGCGTGGGACGCATCGGGCCCTGCGGCTCGGCCCCTGCTGATCGCCGGGTGAGATCCGGGGGCTATTGATTGCCTTTGGAAGAAGGCAAGGGCAGGGCGTTTCCCTGGACCCACCAAAGGCCGACGGCCTTTGGAAACCCGGTTATTTTCATCTATTTAAGGTCCAGGGGCTTGGCTCCTGGTGGGTCACCGTGGCGCGGCTTCGCGCCGCGACGGCGAAGCCTTGGCCTTGCTGGCTGATCGGCTTTTGCTTCTAGTCCAAGAGCCCGCCTGGACGGGCATCCACCCGGCGATCGGCATTGCCTTGGGGCAGGGCCACGACGGCGCGGGCCGATTGGGCGTCGGCGACTTGCGAGGTTGGGGACGTGGGGCGGGCGCGCGCCTCGTCGAAGCGCATGGCGGGGGTGCGCGGGGTGCAGGCGGCTAGCGACAGGTAGGGCTTGGGATCGACCGGGCGGCCGTCGATGCGAACTTCGAAGTGTAGATGGTCAGTGGTGGCGCGGCCGGTGCGGCCGACCTGGCCGATGAGTTGGCCGGCGGCGACCGGGGTGCCGGGGCGGATGCCGGGGGCGAAGGCCGACAGATGCGCATAGCGGGTGACCACGCCGTTGCCGTGGGCGATGTCGATCAGCAGGCCATAGGCGAAATAGGGCTGGGCGGCGATCACTGTGCCGGCGGCGGCGGCGCGCAATGGCGACCCGCGCGGGGCGACCAGGTCAAGCCCGGAATGATGGGCGCTGACGCCGCGCGAAACCTCTTTCAGCTGGCCGGCCGGCATGAGCAGCGAGCCGCACGCGAGTTCGGCGTGGGCGGCCGGCGCAAGCGCCATGAGCCCGAGATAAGCCGCTGACAGAGCTGTGATTGTCATCTTCATGCCCGACTCCCTAGCATGCATAGCTGCCTTGTGCAAACCGACGAACACAGCTTCGTGCGGCCACGCCTGGGGGCAGCGTGGCAGGCAAACAACAAGATATTGATAACGCCCTGGTGGTCTGGTGGTCCGATGCTGACAGGCGGAAGCGCCCGTCAGCATCGAAGCACTAGCTGTTGGTGGCCGGCTGGAACGTGCCGATGGAGTTGCCGCCGTCGCAACTGATCACCGCGCCGGTAATGTAGCTGGCCGCGGGGGAGGACAGGTACATCACGATGCCGGCCGCGTCGCCGGGCGCGCTGTTGCGACCGAGCGGGATGCGCGCGGTCATGCGTTCCACGTAATCGGGCGGCAGGTAGGAAAAGTCGCTGCCGGGGGCGAAGCCGGGTTCGACGACGTTGACGCGGATGCCGTGCGGGGCGAGTTCCAGCGCCTGGCCCTTGGACAGCCGCTCCAGCGCCGTCTTGGACATGCAGTAGGTGACGCTGCCGGTGGGCATCTGGCGCGCGGCGCCCGAGCCGATGTTGACGATGCTGCCAGCCACGCCGTGCGCGATCATCAGCCGCGCCATCGCCTGCACCACCAAAAAGGGCGCGCGGACGTTCACGCTCATGATGCGGTCGAACTCGGCCGGCTCCAGGTTGATCAGCACGCCGGTGCGCGGATAGACGCCGGCATTGTTCACCACCACGTCGGGCGCGCCCCATTCGCGCTCGACCAAGGCGGCGAGGTCGCCAATCGAGTCGAGCGATTCGAGCTGGGTGGCGTGGGTGAGCGTTGTCGCAGGATCGAGGCCGAGGCGGGCGACCACGCCGGCCAGCAAGTCGCCGCGCATGTCGGACAGGCACAGCA
>JBBQOT010000084.1:0-8576 GCA_038331165.1 Acetobacterales bacterium | reverse complement strand
GCTGCCGCCGCATCTTCGCGACATGGGCATCGTGTTCCAGAACTACGCGCTGTTTCCGCACATGGATGTGGCGGGCAACGTCGCCTTCGGGTTGGAAATGCGCAAGCGTCCGCGCGCCGAGATTACCGCCAAGGTCGCGCGCGCATTGGAGATGGTGCATCTCGACGGGCTGGGCCATCGCCGGCCGCGCGAGCTGTCGGGCGGGCAGCAGCAGCGCGTGGCGCTGGCACGGGCGCTGGTGATTGAGCCGTCGATCCTGTTGCTTGACGAGCCGCTGTCCAACCTGGACGCCAAGCTGCGCGAGGAGATGCGCGGCGAAATCCGCGACATCCAGAAGCGCCTGGGCATCACCACCATCTTCGTCACCCACGACCAGGTGGAGGCGCTGGCGATGTGCGACCGCATCGCGGTGATGCGCGCGGGATCGCTGGAACAGCTCGGCACGCCGTTCGAGATTTACGAGACGCCGGCAACACCATTCGTGGCCGACTTCGTCGGCCGCATCAACCGGATCGACGGCGTGCGCGATGCCGGCGGCGATATCCTGGCGGGCGCGCTGCGGCTGCGCGCGGCCAAAGCGGGGCCGGCGGGGAAGGTGATGGTGATGATGCGCCCACACCGCATCCATGTCGTCACCGATGCGATCGCCCCGGAATGGAACAGCGCACAAGGCAGCGTGCGGCGCGCCACCTATGTTGGCGACGTGCTGGCCTGCGAGGTTGATTGCGGCGGCACCGTGCTGACGGTGGAGCGGCATACGCATCCCGGCCAACCGGTTCCGCGCCTGGGCGATGCGGTCACCCTGGCGTGGCGGGTGAGCGACACGCTGGCGTTTGACGCATGAGCAAGATTCTTCTTTGTCTGAAGAAAAAGAAGCAAAAAGACTTTTTCCCGGTAGAGTCGGTTAAACGGATAAAAGTTTTTTGGTTCTTTTTTCCAAAAAAGAACATTCTTACTTTGGCTTTCTAGAAATGCCCATCGCCTCCCGCCTGGCACTCGCATTGCTGCTGCCAGCGCTGCTGGTGAACCTGGCGGTGTTCCTGTTGCCGATGGGCAACCTCGCCCTGCTGTCGTTCCGCACCGCCAGCGCGGGCGGGGCGCTGCTGGAGGGGTTCACCTTCGCCACCTGGCTCAAGATGTTCGGCGACAGCTTCTATGCCGAGCTGGTGCTGGATTCCGTGGCCATCGCGCTGTCGATCACGGCGCTGACCTTGGTGTGCGCCTATCCCATCGCGCTGTTCATCCATCGCGCGCCGGACCGCTGGAAAAACCTGCTGGTGGTGGCCTGTGTGTCGCCGCTGTTGGTGAGCGCGGTGGTGCGCACCTATGGCTGGATGGTGATCCTGGGCGATGGCGGCATTGTCGCTGCAATGCTGCGTGGGCTCGGCATGGCGAAGGCGCCGCGCATGGTGTTCAACACCACCGGCGTGGTGGTGGGGCTGGTGGAAATCCTGATGCCCTACATGATCCTGGCGCTGATCGCCGGTTTCGGGCGGTTGAGCGCGTCGCTGGAGGAAGCCGCCGCGAGCCTTGGCGCCCGGCCGTTCACCGTGTTTCGCCGGGTGGTGCTGCCGCTGACGCTGCCGGGCATCATGCTCGGCTGCCTGTTGGCCTTCGTGCTGGCGGTGAGTTCCTTCATCACGCCGACGCTGCTGGGCGGCGGGCGGGTGTTCCTGCTTGCCACCGAGATCTACGACCAGGCGATCGTGACGCTGAACTGGCCGGTCGCGGCCGCTTTGTCGATCGTGGTGCTGGTGATCTTCGGCATTGCGCTGACGCTGTACGGCCGGTTGGCGCGGGCGATTGCATGAGCGGGGGGGCGTGATGGGCCGCGCGCTGTTTCATCTGCTGGTCGCCGCCATGATGGTGTTTCTGCTGGCGCCGGTGCTGCTGGTGATCCCGATGAGCTTTTCCGCCGACCGCGTGCTGGCCTGGCCCCCCAGCGGCTTTTCGTTCAGATGGTATGTGGCAATGCTGGACGAGCGCGGCCTGGCGATTGCTGCGCGCAATTCGCTGATCCTGGCGGTGCTCGTGACCGTGGCCACGCTGGCGATCGCCATGCCGGCGGCCCTGGCACTCGACCGCTGGCGCTTCGCCGGGCGCGATGCGCTGCTGGCGTTGCTGACCGCGCCGCTGCTGCTGCCCACCATCGTGCTGGCGCTGGCGCTGCTGATCATCTTCGTGGGCGCCGGGCTGCTGGGCACCTGGCCGGGGCTGATGATGGCGCACATGCTGGTGACGCTGCCGTACGGCGTGCGGGTGCTGTCGACCGCGCTATCCACCCTGCCGGCGTCGGTGGAGGAGGCCGCTTCCAGCCTTGGCGCACCGCCCGGCGCGGTGTTCCGCCGCATCACCATGCCGCTGATGGTGCCCGGGCTGGTGGCGACCTGCGCCATTGTCTTCCTGGTCAGCTTCGACGAAGTGGTGATCAGCCTGTTCCTGGTTGGGCCGCATTTGGTCACCCTGCCGGTGGCGCTGTTCCGCTATGTGGAAAGTCGCACCGACCCGATGGTGGCCGCGGTGTCGACCCTGTTGGTGGTGTTTTCGCTGGCTATCGTGCTGGTGCTCGACCGCGCGGTCGGGCTGCGGCGCGCGGTTGGCAAGTGAGCTGGCGGCGAGTGATCTTCAAGCAACGACGACACGCCGTAGAAAAAGCGAGCAAGAAAGTGGCCACAAAGGCACGGAGACACGGAGAAGAACAGAAGGGAGAAGGAAGCAGGATTCTTCTCCCTTGCCTTGCTTCTCCGTGTCTCTGTGCCTTTGTGGCCCCTTGCTCATTCTGTCTTGGCTCACCTCACCCCGAAAACCGGTAGATCGTCTCCGAGCGGGGCACCAGCCGTCGCATTCTGTTCGACGACGGTAAGCCGTAGAAAAAGCACGCGACAAAAAGGAGTCTCCGCATGTTCATCGTCAATCCCCCCCCGCCCCAGGTTGATCCCGAACTGATCGCCCTGCTGGCGCGCGCCGAGCCGGCGACCATCGGCCACTTCCTCGACTTCGGTTTCGTCGATCCGGCGATCCGCGCGCTGTGGCAGGTGCCGCGCATCGCCGGCACGGCGGTGACGGTGCGTTGTGCGGGCAATGACAGCACCATGGTGCATTACGCGCTCGGGCAGTTGCGCCCCGGCGACGTGCTGGTGATCGACCGCTTCGGCGACACCCGCCACGCGGCGGTTGGCGGCGGCGTGGCGTTCGCGGCGCGCGAGGCCGGGGCGGTTGGCATCGTGATCGACGGTGTCGCCACCGACATTTCCGAAATCCGCGATTATCGGGTGCCGATTTGGGCGCGCGGGCTGTCCGTCATCACCACCAAGCGGCCGTTCAACAATGGCGAGTTCGGCGTGCCGGTCAGCATTGGCGGCGTGCCGGTGATGCCGGGCGACGCCATCCTGGCCGACGAGAACGGCGTGCTGGTGCTCAAGCCCGGCCAGATCGCCGACGCCGCCCCGCGCGCCATCGAAATGCAGGCCGCCGAAGGCCCGCGCCTGGCCGAGGTGGCCCGCGGCGCCCGCCTGCCGGAATTGAACGGCACCAATGCGCGGTTGGCGGAAATCCTGGCAGCGCAGGCCAAGGGCGCCACGTCCGGCGGCTCGATCTGAGGCGCCGCGCACCTTCGCAGGGATGGGCTCCATGCCAAGCCAGGAAACCGCCATCCGTCTGTCGTGCTTTCTCGGCGTGCTGGTGGCGATGGCGGTGCTGGAAGCCGTGCTGCCACGGCGCGCCCGCGCGGTGCAGCGGCGGCGGCGGTGGCCGGCCAATCTCGGCGTCGTCGCGCTGAGCGCCGTCGTTCTGCGGCTGCTGTTCCCCGCCACCGCCGTGGCTGTCGCCCTTGCGGTGGAGGCCCATGGCGGTGGCCTGCTGCCATGGCTCGGGCTGCCGGGCTGGGCTGCGGTTGCGGTGGCGGTGGTGCTGCTCGACTTGGCGATCTACCTCCAGCATGTGCTGTTCCACGCGGTGCCGGCACTGTGGCGGCTGCACCGCATGCACCATGCCGATCTGGATTTCGACGTGACCACCGGGGTGCGCTTCCATCCGGTGGAGATCGTGCTTTCGATGGTGTTGAAGCTGATGGTGGTGGTGGCGCTCGGCGCGCCGGCGCTGGCGGTGCTGATCTTCGAGGTGCTGCTGAACGCGACCTCCATGTTCAACCATGCCAATCTGCGCCTGCCGCTGGCGCTGGACGCCGCGTTGCGCGCCGTGCTGGTGACGCCCGACATGCACCGGGTGCACCATTCGACCGATCCGCGTGAGACCAACAGCAACTATGGCTTCAACATCGCACTGTGGGACCGGCTGTTCGCCACCTACCGCGCCCAGCCGGCGCTGGGCCACATTGGCATGGAAATCGGCGTGGCGGAGTTCCGCGACCCCGAAGGCCAGCGGATTGATCGGATGTTGCTCCAGCCATTGCGGGATGGCGACGGGAAGTGAAGAATCTTCTTTTTCTGTAGAAAAAGAAGCAAAAAGACTTTCATCTGTTTAAGCCGAGGGGAGGGATCAAGCGGGGAAAAGTTTTTTGGTTCTTTTTTTCAAAAAAGAACCCTTCCTGATCTTGCGTGCTCAACCCGGTCACCAGCACCGAGATCGCCGCGCCATTCCCCGCGCCATTCGCCGTGCGAGGCGAAGCCGTCCAGCCGTGAAATAGGCACTTATTCCTCAAAACTTGGCGCGATTGCGAGAAAATGCTATCTGAACCTCAGGCGTTGCGGGGGTTCTTTATATCCTGCCGCCGCGCCTTTGCGGGCGCCGCCAGGGCGCCCCGCAATGGCGCTGCGGCGCGGGCGTTGCGAGTACCCGCCATTCAGCGTGCCTTGCATCCCCACCCCCACCCCGCTATATCGCCCGCTTCGCGCTTCCGGTCGTATCGGCGGCGCCATAACCCATGAGGCCAGCCATGAAGTCGGGCATCCATCCGGAATACCACGAGATCAACATCATCATGACCGATGGCACCGCGTTCAAGACGCGCTCCTGCTCGGGCAAGGCCGGCGACACCATCCGCCTGGACATCGACCCCAAGTCGCACCCGGCCTGGACCGGCGTGCAGCGCATGATGGACACTGGCGGCCAGGTGGCGAAGTTCAACAAGAAGTTCGCCAGCATCGGCATGCGCAAGGGCTGATCCAAGCCGCCGCGTTCGGCCTGCATCGATCAGCGCCGCGCCCCTTGAATGGGGGCGCGGCGTTTCCTATTTCGAGGGTGTTCGCGATGCCCATATGGGGTTGCGGGGCCTGAAAGGCGGCTGGCCCATCCGGGCAGTCGCATGATTGAACCTTGCTCATGCAGGAGGTTGCAAAACCATGAACGCCCTGAATTTGTCCCCTCTGTTCCGCACCGCCATCGGTTTCGACCGCTTGGCGCGCATGCTCGACACCGCCGCCAGCGCGGATGTCTCCTACCCCCCCTACAACATCGAGCGCACTGGCGAGGACAGCTATCGCCTCACCATGGCGGTGGCCGGCTTCGGCCCGGACGACGTTGACATCACGGTGAAGGACAACGCCCTGCACGTGACCGGGCGCGTCGCCAACCCGGCCAATGGCGAGGTGCTGTATCGCGGCATCGCCGGCCGTCCGTTCGAGCGCCGCTTCGTGCTCGCCGAGCACATCGTGGTCGACGGTGCCGATCTGCAGAACGGCCTGTTGCACGTGGCCCTGAAGCGCGTGGTGCCGGAGGCGCTGAAGCCGCGGCGCATCGCCATCGGCACGGCCGCGCCGGCGGTGGCCAACGACGCCACGCTGGCCAGCCAGGCCGCGTAATCGCGGCGAACCGAAGGAGGGGGCGGAGCAATCCGCCCCCTTTTTTTGCCTGCCACCCGGCACGCGCAACGATAGACCGGCCTCAAGTGAGCGGAGATGAACGCCGGCGCTGATCCCCGGCGCGGTCTGAGAAATCATCCAATGGGCCACCACGGTCGTGCACAAGCGCGCAGCGCCGCGCGCGTCGCGGGACTGCACGGCAAAACCATCTGCGCCAGCGACGACCTGCTGATGTGGCACGTCCGCCACGACGCTGGGCCTTACCGTCATCCACGGTCTGGTGGAGCAATGGATCGACTGGAGATCAACTATTGCACTACCCCCTGATCGGTCGCTAAAGTGTCCGGAAAATAGGGGCACTGGATGCCCATTCGGGGAGTTAGAAGCATGTTACTGGTGTATGCAGACCCGTGCACCGTCAACAGCCGCAAGGTGCTGGCGGGGATGGACTTGCTCGGCGCACAGTATGAACTCAAGCACGTTGACTACTTCACCGGCGCGCACAAAAAACCTGAATATCTCGCGATCAACCCGAACGGAGCTGTGCCGGCGGCGATGGATGGTGATTTCGCGCTTTCGGAATCCAACGCCATCTTGCAATACGCAGCCGATTTGTGCAGCTCTGACACGTATTATCCCAAGGACCTCAAGCAGCGCGCCGACGTCAACCGCTGGCTGTTGTGGGAAGCCTCCACCTGGATGCCGAGTTGTTATACTTATCTCGTCGAATATGTTGTCAAGCCGCTTATGAATGCCCAGCCGGACGAAGCGATCATCGAGAACGAGGCACCGAATTGGCACCGGCTTGCTGGTATCCTCGACGCACGACTGGCCAAGTCCAAATGGATTGCGGGCGACAATGTGACGATTGCCGATATTGCCGTTGCGGCACCCATGCATTTGCACAAATGGCAGCGTCTGCCGCTCAACGATCACCCAAATCTCAGGCGTTGGATGGCCGACGTCGAGCAACTGCCGTGCTGGCGGAAAACGCAGGGCCCGGTTGAGCAGGCGCTGCAGCTGACGTAATTCGATTGCACCAGGGGCGGGAGATTGCGTCGCCAGTGCTCGCACTGTCACGGGCGGCCGGGGTCGCTGGGGGCGGGATCACGAAAGAAAGAAATCGGTCACGAAGGCACGGAGACACGAAGGAGCAAGGCAAGAGAGAAACCAGGCACTGGAGAGAAGCAGGTCGGTGCTGGATGACGATCTCGCCTTGTCTGACTTCTTCGTGCCTTGGTGTCTTCGTGGCCGCTTGCTTTCCTCGCCGACCCCACGCTCAGGGAAAGCTCACCTCCCCATACGGATAGAACCCCGTCAGATCGACGTTCTGGTACGCCAACCCATCCAGCCGCGTCGTCCCCAGGAACGCTTCGGGCGGCTCGACAAGAAGGATGGTCCGCGCGAACCCGTTATCGTCGAAGCCGCGCCGGAAATGCACCCGGCTCTTGATCGCGAAGCACGCGAAATCCGCCGGGTCGAAGCCGAACTGGCGCAAATGGTCCAGCTCGATCACCTGAACCAGGTACGGGCTGATGCACAGCACGTTGCCGCGGCCGAAGCTGACATTCACCCAACTTTGCCCACCGGTGCGGCTGCGCCCGGCGCTGACCGAGTGGATTTTCCCCACCACCCGAACCGCAGGCCCAGCGCTCTCATCGACCAGCCCGCCGACCAGTTCATCGAACGCATCGCCCGCCTTCGCGCCCTCGGCCAGCAGCCGCGTCACCAGCGCCTGGTCGGCCACCGTGGCCACCAGCGTGTTGGCCAAATCCTGCGCCATGATCTCGGCCAGCAGCCAGGTGGCATAGCCCGAGCGGTCGGAGTGGTCGGCCAGCACGATCGGCACCGCGCCTGCCGCTTGGGCGCTGCCGGCCAGCGCCACGCCGGGCTTGATGTGGTGCACCTTGGTGCTGCCGATCAGCTCGGCCCGGCGGCGCCAGGCGAAGCCGGCCATGTCGTCGGCGATGCGGCGCGCCAAGGCGGGGTCGCCGTTGGTCATCGCCTGGATGCACATGCCGACATCGGGCACGTCAGACCACGGGAAGCCGAAGAACACGTTCACATAGGCATCGGGCTCGCGCGCCTCCCAGGTGAGCGCGCGTTGGATCAGATCGCTCCACGGCGCCGCCCCGGTCCATTGCAGCACGGTGGGCGAGATGATCGGCACCTTCACCGTAACGGTGGCCGGCGTATAGGTGCCGCGGATGGCGCGCACCATCTGCCGCGCGGCGCGCTGGCCCTGCAGATGGCCGTCGTAGTGCGGGAAATATTTCACTGTGAACGCCATGTCGGCATGCGTGAGAAATTCTTCGTCCTCGTTGCCATGCGGATCGAAGGTGCCGGCAATGATCGCTTTCGCTCCCACCGCCGCGCGCACCCGGCGCGCCAGTTCCGCCTCTGGCCGCGCCACGCCGCGTGCGCCCATCGCGCCATGCACCGCCAGATAGACGCCATCCCACGGGCCGCCGGCCTTCAGCTCGGCGACCATCTTGCCCACGAACGTCTCGAACGCCTCCTCGGTCACCCAGCCGCTGCCGGTGCCGGTCACCGGAAAGCCCGGCGACTCGATGCCGACCAGCTCCACATCGGCGAATTCCCGCGCCACCTGCACGAAGCCGCCGATATAGTCGCGCGGCTGCATCGCCAGAACGTCGTCCCCCTTGGCGGGCGAGCCGGGATAGGTGAAGTCGGCCAGCGTGGTGTCGTTGGCCAGAAAGGTGACGGTCTCGTGCGAGAAGTGCAGCACGGCGATGCGCATGGCGGCGGTGTCCTGGCCCAGTGAATGAAATCTCCGTCACGATAGCGCGGATCACC
>JBBQOT010000083.1:0-8581 GCA_038331165.1 Acetobacterales bacterium | reverse complement strand
AGCGAGTTGACCTGTACGCCATACCGGAAGCGCAGCTGCTTGGGATCGGTGACGCCGTAGCGCTCGCGGCCGAGCTCCTCCCAGAGGATGCCCATCGCGCGCAGCTTGGCGTGCTCCTCGACGAACCGGACGCCGGCGTTCACGAAGAACGAGATGCGCCCGAAGACCCGGCCCATCAGGTCCTGATCGACCCGCTCGCTCACCGCGTCGAGCACGGCGATCGCGTTGGCCATCGCGTAGGCGATCTCCTGGACCGGCGTGGCGCCCGCCTCCTGCAGGTGGTAGCTGCAGATGTTGATCGGGTTCCACTTCGGGATGTGCTCGACCGTGTAGGCGATCATGTCGGCGATCAGCCGCATGCTCGGGCCGGGCGGGAACGCGTAGGTTCCGCGGGCCAGGAACTCCTTGATGATGTCGTTCTGGGTGGTGCCCTGCAGCGCGGAGGGGTCGACTCTCTAGACGCATTGCCACCCTGGCCGGCCCCACACTCGCCATCGCCATCCTGCAATCCGCCGGCCAGTTGATCGAAACGGTGCTGGCCGCCCGCCAGGGCACGCTGGCACTGGCCGGCTGGGCGTTGGTGTTGCCCTTCACCCTGCTGCTGCAACAGATGTCGGCCGGGGCCATGGGCGGTGGCGTGGTCTCGGCGATCGCACGCGCGCGCTGGGCTTTATCGGACCGGCCTTCGGCGGCTTCGGGCTGGGGATGTGCCTCTACTTCGCCTCGATGGGTGCCGGGCGGATGCTGTGGCCGGCAGTCGGCGGGCTGACCCGCATCACGGTCGCGGTCGGCGGCGGCGCGCTGCTCGCCGGGCCGCTCGGCCTGGGGATCGACGGCCAATTCCTGGCCGTGGCACTCGGCCTCACCGCCTTTGGCGGGCTGATTGCATCGTCGGTGCGCCCGGGGGTGTGGTCGGCGCGCTGAACCCTGTTATACCAATCCGCGTAATCAATGACCTACGCAGAAGGCAAGGCCAGGGCTCTGCCCTGGACCCGCCAAAGGCCGACGGCCTTTGGAAACCCATTTATTTTCATATATTTAAGGTGCAGGGGCTTGGCCCCTGCTGGGGTTTGGGGCGAAGCCCCATGCTTGCCTGATCATGAGTCGGTATTTTCGGTGGTTGGTATTACTGGCGGGCCGGTGGGGTGGGGACGGGCGCAGCCTGCGCGGGTGCTGTGCCAGGCGCTGGGGCGGCCGGGGGCCGGGCACCGGGCGGCGCGACGCCACGCAGGCGCGCCAGGTCTGCGGCGGCGCGCCGGTTGGCGGGCTGCAACTCCACCACGCGGGCCAGCGCGCCGATCGCCTCTGGCCGCCGGCCGAGGGCCGCGAGTGTCATGCCCTTGCCGTACAATGGCAACGGATCGTCGGGCTTGTCCTTCAGCAGCAGGTCGAACACGCCGAGCGCCTGCTCGGTGCGGCCAAGATCGAGCAGCGTCCAGCCGCGCATCGCGGTGGCCATGCCGTCGCGCGGCGCGATCCGCAGGATCGCCTCGATCGTCGCCAGCGCCTCCTCGGGCCGGCGCAGCGCGCGCAGCGCGTTGGCCCGCGCCAGCCGGGTGGTGACGCTGTTGGGATTGCGCGCGATCTCGAGATCGAAAGCGGCGATCGCCTCGTCGGGCCGGTTGTTGGCCAGCAGCGCATTACCCAACGCCTCCTGCACACCCGGCAGGTTCGGGCGGGCGTCGATCACCCGGCCGATCAGCGCCAGCGCTTCGGCAGGTCGGCCGATATTCAGCAGAACCAGGCCTTCCAGCATCACCGCATCGAAGTTGTTGGGCGACAGGCGGCGGGCGGATTGCAGGTCGGTCAGCGCCTCGCGCGGTTTGCCCAGCTTCATCAGCAGGTGGGCGGAACTGATATGCGACCATACGGTGGTGCCCTCCTGCACCACCGCCTGTTTCTGGGCGTCCAGCGCCGCCTCGGCGCGGCCCAGATCGGCCAGCGCCTGGGCCTTGACGTTCCATAGCAGCGGATAGGTCGCGCCGCGCCGCTCCAGTGCCTCGATGGTGGCCAGCGCCTCCTCCGCCCTTCCGCTGCGCACCAGCGAGCGGACGTACAGGACGGAAACGCGGAACTCCACCATCGGCGGCAGTCGGATGTCCTGTGCCAGCGACACCAGCTTGGGCCGGATCACCTCCTCCGAGCCGCCGCCATCGGCGACGTGCCAAGCGTAGATAAGCGGGTTGAGCCGCCGCCACACGTCGGCGGCGAGGGCGGCGAAGACCGTATCGGCATCCTCGCCGGGTGCGCCCTCGGCGGTGGCGATCAGGCCGCCACCCGGCACCCGCAGCCGCACCGCCAGCCGGTTGTCGGCCCCTGCGGTGACCTCGCCGGCGATGCGGCGCAACGGCAGGCCGCGCAGCTCACGCAGCAGGCTGGCCAGGCTGCGCAGCGTCAGGCGGTCGGGCGTCACCGCGATTGCGGGGATGAAGCCCAGCTCGTCCTTGCTGGGCCTGTTGCGGGCGTTGTCGGCCGTCTTCGCCGCGATCGCCTCCAGCGCGTCGAGCAGCCTTCCTGCCATCACTTCGGGGTCGAGGCCGCGCGCCGCCAGTTCGGCGGGCACCGCGATCGGCAGGATCTCGACATCGATGCGCTGGCTGTCGCGCCACGCGGGCCAGACGGCGAGCGCCAGCGACCCGGCGATCAGCGCCACGATCACGGCCAGCCGCAACAGCCAGCCGAACGACGCCAGCAGCCAGAAGAAGCGCGGGCGGGCGGCGTGCGCGGTCGCGATGACCAGCGGCGGCCCTGCCGTTGCCACGGGTGCGGCGGCGACCGGGGCCTCGGCCGGCGGTTCGGGGTGCTCCTCTAGTGCGAGCGACGGGGGCGCCACCGCCGCGGGGGGGGATGGGGTTGGGGATGCCATCGCGGCCGGCGGCGGTGGCGGGCCATAGAGTTCGGGTCCGCTGGCAATTGGCTCCTCGGCGGGCCGCATGTCGGCGGGCTGCATCTGCGCGGGCGCCATGCCAGCGACCGACAGTGCTGCGTCTGGCGGCGGCGCGGCGGCCGGGGTCGGCGTATGCGGCCGCGCCAAAATGGGTGGTTGCGCTGTGGGCGCCGCCGGGCGCGGCGCAGGGGCCGCCATCGGAGGACGCGCGACCCGAAGTGGCACGGCGGGTGGCGGCGGCGCGGGCGGTGCGGCGGTCGCCGTGTTGCGCGACCGCGATGCCGCGGCCAAGCCAAACCATTTTGTATTCCCGTTGCCGCGCCGGGGCGCGTTGGCGGTCAGCATGGCCGCCATTTCGGCGGACTCGGCGGCCATCTTGGCAGCCCGGACGGACCGGCGCCGGCGTCGCTCCAGATAGGTCCTGAGCCAACGGAACATCGCTTCGACTCCCGAACCCGGCGCCGACGAACCCAGCCGGCCCGCGTGCCGCAGAACTGATTGCCTGTACGGCGCGCATGCCCCTGCGGTCAATCCATCCCGCGTCCTTGCGGGCCCCCCCTCCCACGCCCTTGCGGGCCTCCCTCCCACGCCCTTGCGGGCGCTGCATGGCACGCCCGCCTCACTTGCGGGGTGCGTTGATCGAGATCAATGCACCCGGTCGGCGGGCCTGCCACATAGGGCACGTTCGGAAGCGGACCTGCGGTTCGTCTTCCTGGCCCCCAAGATGGCCGATCATGGTATCGGCCGACTGGATCCTCTCGTAGGATCGGCCCGATCGCCATTTCCCCCGCGATCGGGCCTTTTTTTGTCGCACAGCTGGCCAGACCGGCACATCTCCTCGCCATGTCGCGGGGCGGCGGGCAGTATCGGACGTATCGCCGAGCCGCCGGAGAGGTGCCGTGTCGCCGCGCCCGATCGCCTTCGCCCCATCCTTTGCCGCCCCGCGTCGCCCGCTGCTGTGGAACGGCGAGGGCATCGGTGCCGCCACGCCGGTCGCCACGCCCGACGGGCCCGTCGCGGCCGAACGCCTGCGGCGGGGTGGGCGCGTGCTCGGTGCGGCAGGGCAGGTGCTGACGCTGCGCGAGGTGCACCACCTCACCCTGCCGGCCGCGGTGTTCCGCCGCCTGGGCTTGGCGCCGCCAGTGCTGGTGGCGACCGGCGCGCTGGGCTTCGGCATGCCCACGGCGCCGCTGGTGCTTGGCCCGGCGCAGCGCATCCGCCTCGCCGGGGATTGGGTCGAGGCCGATCGTCTGGTGGACGGGGTGCGCATCGTCCGCCTGGCGGGCGGCGCGCAGATGGTGCAGCTTGGCCATGGCGATGCCGACCCGTTGCTGGCCGCCGGCACGATGCTGGCACCCGCCGGGGCGCCGCCGGGCGGGGTCGGCGACATCAGCGCCCAGGTCGAGATCCTGCTGCGCCTGGCCGATGCTTCGGGCGTGCCGTCCGGAAGGCTGGCCGGCTTTGTCGACCACGCCGACCGCTTCGGCGTGGTTGGCTGGGCGCTGGATACCGCTGCCCCCGAGCGCGTGGTGCCGCTGGAGGTTCTGGTCGCCGGCCAGGTGGTGGCATGTGGGCTGGCCGACCAGCCACGGCCCGACCTGGCGCGTGCACTGGCCCAGGCGGGGCGCGGCACGGCACTGGCCCGCCATGGCTTCGCGCTGCGCTTCGCGGCACCGTTGCCGGCCGCACGCACCTGGATGGTCGAACTGCGCCGCGCCGGCGGCGGCCAATCTTTGCCCGGCCAATCTTTGCCCGGCCAATCTTTGCCCGGTACGCCGCTGCTGCTCGACGCCGCCACGACAAGTCCCGCGCGGTTCGACATCGCCCTGGCCGGGTTGGCGGATGGCGAGGCGGCCGCTGTGTTCCTGGCCGGGCTGGTTGCCGGCGCGGCATGGGCCCGGCGGCGGTAATTCTTCCGCAACTCGTCCGTTGCACAGTGCGGCGAGGCAGGCGCCGTGGTTTCCCACCGAATGGCGCCCGCCGCGGACGGAGCTGAGCCGGTATGCAGGGTTGTCGACCGATTCGCCGATGCGCTTGCCGCCACTGCGGCAGTGCCGCCGGCGCCCGGCCGTGACGCCGGCACTGCCGATTTCCCGCCCCGCCGCTGCAACGCCCGCTTCGGGCGACGTCCGGCGCGCCCGGCATCGCGGCCTGTCCACCAAGCTGTACGCCTGGGCGACGCTGGTGCTGGCTGCGCTGGCGATCCAGGTGGCCGGCAGCATCTTTGTCGCCGGCGCCATACGCGCCACCGGCGACCGGCTGGTGCGCCACAACCTCGATGCCATCACGCTCGCCGGCCGATGGCACGAGGTGCTGACCGGGCACCGACATCTGATCGAGACGACTTCGGGCGTTGAGCACGCCGACGAGCTGGCCCCGCGCGCGGCCGCCCGCCGCGATGGGGTGCGCCAGTTGCACGAGCTGATCCAGCTGGCGGCGGGCAGCGGCGCGACGCTGCCGCGGGTACTGCGCACGCTGGCGGAGTTCGACCTGACCGGAGCCGCGGTGCTGGAACAGGCGCAAACGCTGCTGGCCGAGCGCGCCCGCACCGGCGCCGCCGATCCGACCGCGATACAGCGCAGCCTGCGCGTTTTCGCCGTGGCCGCCGCGCGGCTGGCCGAGGATGTGTGGCAATGGCGCCGCGAGCACCAGAACGATGCCAAATTGGCCGCGGCCAACATGTTCGCCACCGTCGACACGGCGGCGCGCTGGGCGGTGATCGGCGGTCTGGCCACCGCCGCCGTGGCCATGCTGAGCCTGCTGGTGCTGAGCGGCGCGGTCGGGCGGCTTGACGCCATCACCGCCATCATCCTGCGCCTGGCCCGCCATGAGCCGGATATTGCCATTCCCGACCGGGACGATCGCGGCCCGATCGGCGATATCGCCCGCGCGGTCGCCATCCTGGCCGACGACGTCCGCGAACTCGAACGGCGCGGCATTGCCGAGACGCAAACCAGCCAGCTACTCGATGCCGCGCTGAACAGTATGATCCAGGGCCTGGCGAGCACCGGCGCCGACGGCCGGCTGCGCATCTGGAACGACCGCTTCGCCACCATCCTCGGCCTGCCGGACCGGTCGCTGCGCCTGGGCATGACGGTGCGCGAGGCGCTGGCGGGCTGCCACGACAACGCCGCCGGCGCGCTCGCCCCGCCCCCTGAGCCGCCAGCCGGCGAGCCGCAGCCCGCCAGCCACCAGAGCATCGTGGCGCTCGATCGCGCGCTGGTGATCCGGGCGCATTGGGTGCGCATGCGCGACGGCGGCTGGCTGGGCACCTTCGACGACATCACCCGCCTGCAGCGGACCGAGGCGCAGCTGGTGCACCTGACGCAGCACGACGCGTTGACCGACCTGCCCAACCGCACCGCTCTGCGCGACGCGGTGACCCGCGCGGCCGCCCACCTATCGGCCGCGGCGTCGCGCACCGACACCCCGCTGGCGGTGCTCTCGGTCAACCTCGACCGTTTCCGCGCGGTGAACGACTCGCTCGGCCACGAAGCGGGCGACGCGCTGCTGCGCCAAGCCGCCGAGCGGTTGCGCCTGCATGTCCGCGCCGAGGACACCATCGCGCGGGTGGGGGCCGACAGCTTCGCCATCGTGCAGACCACCGTCGCGCACGCCTCTGGCACCGTCGCCTTCGCCAATCGGCTGATCGAGATACTGAGCGAGCCGTATACCGTCGCCGACGCCATGGTGGTAGTGGGCGCCTCGGTGGGCATCGCCGTGCCGGGTCTGGGGCCGATCGACGCCGAGGCATTGCTGCGCAACGCCGACCTCGCCCGCCAGCACGCCCGCCGCGACGGCGGCGGCATGGTGCGCCTGTTCGCGCCGGAGATGGATGCCGCTGCCCAGGAACGCCGGCTGCTGGAGCTCGACCTGCGCCAGGCGCTGGAGCGTGGCGAGTTCGAGCTGCACTACCAGCCGCTGGTGGCGGTGCACAGCCGGCGTATCTGCGCCTTCGAGGCGTTGCTGCGCTGGCACCATCCGGATCGCGGCATGGTGCGGCCCGACCTGTTCATCCCGCTGGCCGAGGAGGTCGGGCTGATCTGGTCGATCGGCGACTGGGTGCTCACGCGCGCCTGCGCCGAGGCCGCCGGCTGGCCGAAGGATGTCGGCGTCGCGGTCAATCTCTCGCCGGTGCAGTTCACGCGCGGCGGGCTGGTGGAACAGGTCCAGGCCGCCATCGCGCAGGCCGGCATCGCGCCCGATCGGCTGGAGCTGGAGATCACCGAGCGCGTGCTGCTGCGCGACAGCGCCGACACCCTGGCGACCCTGCATCGGTTGCGCGCGCTGGGGGTGCGCATCTCGCTGGACGATTTCGGTACCGGGTATTCCTCGCTGAGCTACCTGCGCAGCTTTCCGTTCGACAAGATCAAGATCGACAAAAGCTTCGTGCACGGCCTGGATGCAGGGCCAAGCGGCGCCGGCGAGAGCGAGGCGATCGTGCGCGCCATTGCCGGGCTGGGGCACTCGCTGGGCATCGCCACTACCGCGGAGGGGGTGGAGACGGTGGCCCAGCTCGACGCGCTGGTGGCCGATGGCTGCACCGAAATGCAGGGCTATCTGTTCAGCCCGCCGCGCCCCGCCAGCGAGGTCGCCGGGCTGCTTGCCGTCGCCGATTCCTGGCCAGCCTGGGCGGCGCCGGCCACACTGCCGCCGTCAGAGCCGCGCCGGCAGCGCGCCAGATAGCCGGGCCGCCACGGCGCGCGCTGCCGCCGCCACTGCGCCAATCAGCGCCGCGCCCGGCGGCAGTGCGTCGAGCAGCGGCGCCAGCCCGGGCGCACTGTCGAGCAGCACCGGCGATCCCGGCAGGTCGGCGCCGTCCAGCGCCCGGCACACCCGCACCAGATGGCGCCGCCGCAGGTCGAGCGGCGGGCTAAGGGAAACGAGGAAGCCGCGCCGCCCGTCGCCGAAGCCGGCCGCCGCCAGGTCGTCGCGGTGCCGGTCGGCCAGCAGCGGCGGCAATACAACACCGTCGACCACCAATTCCACCGCCACCGGGTGGCCCGAACCGTCGTCGGCCCAGCCCTCCAGGCGGGTGGCGCCGATGGCATCGATGCTGCCCAGCAGCACGCCCGGCACCAAGCCGGCCCGCCGTGCGAGATGCGCCCGGACCGCCCGCAGCGCGTGTTCGTCCGGCCGGGCATTCGGCGCCGCGGTGTCGCGCAGGCAGTAACCGCTGGCCGGGGTGCCGTCGCCGTCCAGCTCCAGGCTGTAGACGTCGAGCGGCGCCGTGGGTGCGCCCTGCTGCAGCGCCACGCCGTCGACCAGCCAATGTGCTGCCATCGGAGGGAAGCCCGGCACGGCCAGCATCTGGTGGGGCAGCACCATGGTATCGGCGGCCGGAACGCCATCGGCCAGTGCGCCAGCAGCGAGGCGCACCGGCCACAGCGCCGGGTGCGCCGCCAGCTCGGTCATCGACAGGCGGATGCGCCCGACCGAAGCCACCACCAATGCGCCACCCTCCAGCGCCGCCAGCGCGGCACCGGGCAGCAGGCGCTCCACCGGCAGCACGCGGTCGCGCGTGGCCAATACGGTGCCACCGGTGCACAGCCAGGTCGGCATCAGCGCTGCCACGCCAGCTTGAGCCCCGCCACCGGATCGCCGAACCGGCCGGCCTCGCGTTGGCTGAGGCACGCCCTGGTATGGGTGAAGATCGACAGCCAGGTCGCCGCCAGGCCGCGCGCCGACGCCGGC
>JBBQOT010000082.1:0-8595 GCA_038331165.1 Acetobacterales bacterium | reverse complement strand
TGTCGACGACCGCATCGCGGCCGGCCCCCGGCGATGAGCGAGGCCGCCCCCCCCACGCCGCTGGTCAGCGTGATCATCCCCACCCATGCCCGGCGCGCCCTGCTGGAGCGCCTGCTGGACTCGCTGATGGCGCAGGACTGGCCGCGCGACCGCACCGAAATCATCGTGGTCCACAACCACACGCCGGACGGAACCGAGGAGATGGTGCGCACGCGCATCCCCGCCAGCCCGGTGACGCTGCACTACCACCGCACCGCCTTCAACCGGCCCGGACCGTCGCGGCAATTCGGCGCCGAGCGGGCGTGCGGCGACGTGCTGGCCTTCATCGACGACGACTGCATCGCCACGCCGGGCTGGATCGCGGCCGGCGTGCGTGCCCTGGCGGTCGGTCATGCCCTGGTGCAGGGCCGCACCATCCCGCACCCGGCGCAGCGGCGGCGCCTGCTGGAGAAAACCATGCAGGTCGAGGGGCCGAGCATCTTCTTCGAGACCTGCAACATCTTCTACGACGCCGCGGCGTTTCGCGCGGTCGGCGGGTTCCCGGCGGAATTCCGCGCGCTGAAATCCTCCGAGGACACGTCGCTGGGCTGGGCCATGCGCGAAGCCGGCCTCAGCACCAGCTACACCGCCGAGGCGCTGGTCCACCACGAGGTGTTCTCCGTCGGGCTGCGCGCATGGCTGCGGGCCGTCGACATCGTGGAGATCATCCCGCTGGTGGCACGGCGCTATCCGGCGATCCGGGCGGCATTGTTCTGGCGCTATTTCCTGTCGGCGCAAACCGCCGCATTCAACGCTTTTGCTTTGGGGGCAATCGGTGGCAGCTTGCTGCACCCATCCCTCTTGGCGGCATGCCTGCCCTATGTCTGGCTTCGCTTCACCGACCGCGGCCGGTTCGCCCGCCCGCACCTCCTCCTGGCCCGCTTCGTCTGCGGCATGCCACGGGCGGCACTGATGGCCGCGTGGCTGGTTCGCGGCTCGTGGCGCGCGCGCTCCGTGGTGCTCTGAGCCGATGCGGTTGCGGGTCCTGATCACCCATGAGCGCTTCCCGCCCGATTTCGGCGGTGGCGGCGAGTATATTGTGTTGCGCATGGCACAGGGGCTGCTGGCGCGCGGGGTCGAGGTCAAGGTGTTGACGACCGGCGATCCGGCGATCACGCAGTTCGGCGGCGTGCCCACCGAGCGGCTGGCCACCAGCCGCTACGGCTTCAACCTCAAAGCCGGCACGATCGCCCGCGCGGCCCGGCAGGCCGATCTGGTGCACACCTTCACCTATCACGCCTGCCTGCCGTCGCTGCTGGCGGCGCGGCGCACCGGTCGGCCCGTCGTCTGTGGCATGCTGGCGCTGTTCGGCCCGGCCTGGCGGGCGATGCGCGGCCCCGTCGCCGGGCGTGCGTTGCAGTGGTTGGAGCGGTTCATGGTCACGCGCCGCTACGACCGCTCGCTGTATCTCAGCGAGGCGTCGCGCCAGGAGGCGATCCGGCTGGGCGCCGATGCCGGCCGTGCCGTTGTCGTGCCACCCGGCATCGACCATGCTCGGCTGCTGCCGCGCGACCTCGCCGCCCCAGTGGTACTGTTCAGCGGCAAGATGGAAACCCGCAAGGGCATCGCCCACGTGTTCAATGCAGCCCGTGCCCTGCCCGACATCCCTTTCGTTGCCACCGGCTGGGCCGAGGACATGGCGGCATTGCGGCAAGCGGCACCGGCCAATCTGGAGTTGGTGGAATCGGCGGGCGACGACCGTTTCCTGGCCTATCTGCGGCGCGCCGCGATCTTCTTCTTCCCGTCCTATTCCGAGACCTTCGGCATTGTCATCGCCGAGGCGATGGCCGCCGGTGCCGCCGTGGTATCCAGTGTCGACACCATCCACTTCGAGGGTGCGCGCGTCGTACCGGGCGACGAGGCGGGCATGATCGCCGCCATCCGTGCCCTGTGGGACGATCCCGAGCGGCGGCACCAGGCCGGTGCTGCCAATGAACGCCTGGCCCGCGCCTTCACCTGGGAGGCCCATACCGACCGGCTGATGGGCGTCTATGACAGCGTGCTGGCCGAGCGCCGCGATGCGCCGGGCGCGGCCGGCTGATGCGCGTTGCACTCTACCATCCCTGGATCTACCTGCGCAGCGGGCTGGAGCGGACGATCCTGGAGATCAACCGCCGGTCGCGGCACGACTGGACCTTCTACACCAGCCACTACGACCGCGACGGCACCTATCCCGAGTTGCGGGATGCGCGCATCGTCGAGGTGCAGCGCATCTCGGTGCGGCGGACCTACCTCGCCGTGCTGCGCAGCGCCCTCTCGATCGCCGTCTGCCGGTTGGACCCGGACGAGTTCGACGTGCTGGTGATCTCCTGCGATGGCATCGGCGACCTGATGACCTTGCGCAACACCACCCGCCCGCTGGGCTGCCTGTGCTTCACGCCGCTGCGCGCCGCGTTCGATGACAGCTACCGCTCCCGGCTGTTGGCGCGTGTCGGGCTGATGCGCCCGCTGGCGCAGGCGCTCGAAATCGCGTTCCGCCTGCTCGACCGGCTGTGCTGGCGGCGCTACCGCCGGGTGATCGCGATCAGCGAGACGGTGCGCCAGCGCATCGTGGACGGCGGGCTGCGCGCGGCGCACGATGTCGCGGTTGCCTATCCGGGCATCGACGCCGGCCAGATCTACGCCTCGGATACCTGGCAGCCGTATTTCCTGCTGGCCGGCCGGATCATGTGGACCAAGAACATCGAGCTGGGCATCACCGCCTTTGCGCGCGCGCGCGACCAACTGGACCCCGGCCGGCTGGGCCCCGAATGGCGCCTGGTCATCGCCGGGATGGTCGATATCAAGAGCCAGTCGTACATGGACGAGTTGCGGGCTTTCGCCGCCCAGGTCGGCGGGGTCGAGTTCCGCGTCGCCCCGTCAGACGAGGAGATGGGGGCGCTGTACAACGGCTGCACCGCGGTGTTGTTCACCGCCTTCAACGAGGATTGGGGCCTGGTGCCGCTGGAGGCGATGGCGGCCGGCAAGCCGGTGATCGCGGTCGACCGCGGCGGCCCGCGCGAAACCATCCTGCACGGCCAGACCGGCTTTCTGGAACAGGACGACCCCGACGCCTTCGCACGCCGGATGCTCCAGCTGGCGGCTGACCAGACGCTGGCGCGCCGTATGGGACTGGCGGGCACCGAGCGGGTGCGGCACTTCACGTGGGACACATTTGTCGAGGGGCTTGATCTGATGGTGGACCAGCTTGCGGAAACCGCCGGCAAACCGGCGGCGCCATGAAACACCTCACGCGCAAGCGGGTGCTGGTCACCGGCGGGGCCGGGTTCGTCGGCTCCCATCTGTGCGAACGGCTGGTGGCGCGCGGCGACGATGTGCTGTGCGTGGACAACTACTTCACCGGGCGCAAGGACAACATCGCCCACCTGCTGGGCCTGCCGAACTTCGAGGCGATGCGCCACGACGTGACCGTGCCGCTGGCCGTCGAGGTCGACGAGATCTACAACCTCGCCTGCCCGGCCTCCCCCGTGCACTATCAGAACGACCCGGTGCAGACCACGCGCACCTCGGTGCTGGGCGCGCTGAATATGCTGGAGCTGGCGCGGCGACTGGGTGCCAAGGTGCTGCAGGCCTCGACCAGCGAGGTCTACGGCGACCCCACGGTGCATCCGCAAACCGAGGAGTATCGCGGCAACGTCTCCACCACCGGGCCGCGCGCCTGCTACGACGAGGGCAAGCGCTGCGCCGAGACGCTGTTCTTCGACTACCACCGGCAGAACGCGGTGCGCGTCAAGGTGGTGCGGATCTTCAACACCTATGGTCCGCGCATGCACCCCGATGACGGGCGGGTGGTGTCGAACTTCATCATGCAGGCACTGCGCGGGCAGGACATCACGCTGTATGGCGGCGGCACGCAGACGCGCTCGTTCTGCTTCGTCGACGACCTGGTGGACGGGCTGCTGCGCATGATGGACAGCGGCGATGCGGTGATCGGGCCGGTGAACCTGGGCAATACGCAGGAGATGGAGGTGCGCGCGCTGGCCGAACAGGTGCTCTCGCTCACCGGCTCGGCCTCGCGGCTGGTGTTCCGGCCATTACCGCAAGATGATCCGTTGCAGCGCTGCCCCGACATCACGCGGGCGCGCCAGGTGTTGGGGTGGGAGCCGCGGGTGGCGCTACGCGAGGGGCTGGCCAAGACGGTGGTGTATTTCCGCGCACTGCTGGAGGGTGACGACAGCGTCGCGGCACGGGAGACGGCGTGAACGCTCAGCCCCTGCCGCCACGGGGCCCGGCGTGGCGAACGCGATGGCCGACCTTGCTCGGCCTTACCGCCCTGCTCGGCGTGGCGCTCGCGGTGCGGCTGGTGTGGCTGGAGAGCGACCCGATCTGGTACGATGAGGCGGCCACGATCGGCATCGCCGCGATGAACTGGCAGGTGATCCTGGGGGCCATGGCCGAGGCCGAGTCGAGCCCGCCCGGCTACTACATTGCCGCCAAGCTGTGGTCGGCGTTGCACGACGACAGCATCTGGTGGCTGCGCATGTTGTCGGTGCTGGCCGGGGTCGGCGCCATCGTGCCGGTGTTCGTGTTGGCGCGGGCCTATCTTGGCGGGGTGGTGCCCTGGGTCGCCGGCGCCTTCATCGCATTGGCTGGCACGCATGTGCGGCTGTCGCAGGACGCGCGGTGCTACGCCCTGCTGTTCCTGGTGACCGCCCTGGCAATGCTGGCCGCGGCGCGCCTGGCCACCGCCGTGCAGCGCGGCGAGCGCGGCCTGCCCGCGGCGATCGGCCTGGGCGTGCTGATGGGACTCGGACTTTGGCTGCATGCCACGGCCGGGCTGATTGTCGTGAGCTTGAACCTGTTCGTGCTGGTGCTGCTCGGGCGCCCATGGACCGACCTGCGGCGCGCCCTGGTGCCGCTGGTGGTGGCCAACCTGGTGATGCTGATGATCGCGGCGGCGCCGCTACTGGCCATTCTGGAGCAAATCGATACGGACACGCCCTACGGCGACCGGTGGATCTTGGCGCCGGGTCTGCTCGACGTGGTGCGGCTGTATGGCCGGGCGCTGGTTGCACCGTTCCTGGGCGATCTGTCGGTGCTTGCGCTGGGTGTGCACCTGATGCTGCTGGCGTCGGCCCTGCTGGCGTGGTGGCGGCGGCGCGACGCCATGATCGTGGCGGTGGCGGCAATGCGGGCCGGCTGCGCGCTGCTGCTGCCACTGGTCAGCCAGTTCCGGCCGATACTGCTCGATCGGACGGTATTGTTCATGTTGCTTCCGCTGGCGCTGTTGCTGGCGGCCGGCGTGGCGAACCTGCCGCGCCGGGCGATGGTGCCGGCGGTTGCGGTGTTGCTGCTGTTTCAGGCCATCGGCGTGGCCGGCTGGCACAGCGTGCCGGTCCGCAAGGAAGCTTGGGATCAGGCGGCCAAGCTCCTGCAGGCACGGATGGTGGCCGGCGAGCCGATCGTGCTGGCTGACAGCAGCTTCGTGTCGATTTCGCTGTCGCGCCAGCTTGCCCGCATCGGCGCCACCGTTCCGCGGATGGTCGTCGTCGCGCCGGCCTCGCATCTGGAACAACTGGCGGCGGAGCACGTGATGCCGAATGGGCGGGCCGATGCCGCGGGCTTGTGCCGGCGCCTGGGTGGCGATGTGGGCACGCTGTGGCTGGTACTGCGCGACCATCCCGTCACGGTTGCCGCCGATAACGATTTTACGTCGCGCCACGCGGTGAGGGCAGCGCTGGCTGCCGGCGGCGGCACGCTGCTGGCGATCCTGAAGGTGCCGGCCGTGGAACTGGAGCACTGGACCGCGCCGAAATGCTGAGCCGGCGGTGTCCGATTGTCTTCGCAGGCGTCGAGCGTCGTGTCGGCGCGGGCTTCGTTCGCGGCTTCGTGTGCCGCGATTGTGTCGCCGGGCATCGCCGCGCGGCGTTCATTTGTTGACAACGGCTTCGATTCCGACAAGGCTCCGATGCGCTAATCGTCTAGTACTGCGCCCGGATTTTCTGAGCCTGCCACAAACTGGAATTCCCGCCTGAAATCGACGGTCCGGGGACAGGAGAGCATAAGCGATGGCTTTGAACGTGTATCTGGGCGATCTGCGCTACCACACCGCCGGTATTCTGGCGAACGACTGCATGCCCTTGGGCGTGGCCTATATGAAGGCCGTTATCGACCGGGACAATCCGGCCGCCGCCGCCAAGCTGTTCGTTTACCCCGATGTGTTGCTGGAGGCGCTGAAATCGGCGCCGCCCGATGTGCTGATGCTGAGCAACTACGTCTGGAACGAATCGCTCTCGCGGGAGTTCTTCCGCATCGCGAAAAAGCTGAATCCGAACGTCCTCACGGTGATGGGCGGCCCGAACCTGCCGCTGGAACCCGACCGCCAGATCGCCTATCTGGAGCAGCATCCCGAGATCGATGTCTACATCACCGGCGAGGGTGATTTCGCCGCCAACAACCTGCTCAACGTGTTCATGGATGCCGGCCTGTCGCACAAGGTGTTCGGCGCGCGCGGCGTGCAATCGGCGATGTGGCGCAACCCCGAGGGGCAGGTGGTGCGCAACGACACCCATGCGCGGCGCCGCGAAATCAACGAGATCCCCTCGCCCTGGCTCGGCGGCGCGCAGGATGCGTTCTTCGACGGCAGCTTGGCGCCGATGATTGAAACCAACCGGGGCTGCCCGTTCACCTGCACCTTCTGTGCGCAGGGCACGTCGTGGTATTCCAAGGTGAACAACTTCGACATCGAGCGGGTGAAAGAAGAAATACTCTACATCGCGCGGCGCATCAAGGAGAAATCGCCCAAGATGGGAACGCTGCGGATTGCCGATTCCAACTATGGCATGTTCGAGCGCGACATCGAGATTTCCGGCTATATCGGCAAGATGCAGCGCGATTTCGGCTGGCCCACCTTCATCGATGCCACCACCGGCAAGAACCGGCCCGACCGCATCATCAAGTCGGTCGAACAGGTTGGTGGCGCCCTGGTGCTGTACCAAGCGGTGCAGTCGCTCGACGAGGATGTGCTGCGGAAGATCAAGCGCACGACGATCAAGCTTGACGCCTACAAGGCCATCGAGGTCCATATGCGGGGGCGCGGCCTCAAATCGGTGTCCGACCTGATCCTCGGCCTGCCCGGCGAGAGCCTGCAAACCCACCTCGTCGGCCTAACCACCCTGCTCGACGGCAATATCGACCAGATGCACAACTTCCAGGCGATGATGCTCAAGGGCTCCGAGATGGAGAAGCTCGACAGCCGCGACACCTTCAAGTTCGACACCAGGTTCCGCGTGCTGCCGCGTAATTTCGGCAATTTCGAAGGCCAGCGCGTGTTCGACACCGAAGAAATCGTGATCGCTACCGACACGCTGCCGTTCGATGACTACATCACCAGCCGCAAATACCATTTGATCAGCAGCGTGTTCTGGAACGACGGCTGGTTCGGCCACGTGGTGGCATTCTGCCGTGCCCATGGCATCAAGAACTCCGAATGGTGGCTGGCGATGCTGCCGGCCATCGAGGAGGGCGGGGCCGAGGTGCGTGCGTTCCTCGACCAGTTCGTGGGCGAGACCAAGGGCGAGTTGTTTGCCTCACGCGAGGAATGCATCGCGTTCTATGGGCTTGATGAGAACTACGCCAAGCTCGGCCGCGGCGAGATCGGCGACAACCTGATGTACCGTTATCGCGCCATCGCCTCGTTCTACATCTGGGACGCGATCTGCGATGCCGCGATGGGCGCCACCCGCGCGTTGTTGGAAGCCCGCGGCGTGGCCGCCGGCATCGCCGATTTCGATCGGTTCTGGCAGGATTTCACCACCTATGTCCGGCTTTCCCACGCCACCGGCGATACCGAGGCGAAGATCCTGGCACCCACCGGCGCCATGATGACGTACGACATTCCGGTCTGGCTGGCATCGGGTGACTTCAGCAACCCCGGTGGCTACCGCCTTGCCGCGCCGGCACAGTTCGTCTTCAAGCTGACCGAAGACGCCGAGGACGAGTTGACCAAGGCGCTCGCGGTTTGGACCACCCATATCCGCGGGCTGTCCAAGATGGTCACGCGGATCCGCACCGAATCGCAGGTTCGGCAATGCCGGCGCAGCAACATGCCGCTGCCGCTGACGGGAAGCAGCATCGCCGCCGAGTGATCCGGGACCGCCTGGGCGACGCCGGGTGGCGATGGCGAAGGAGAGCGGGAGTCGAACCCACCCGGGACTGCATGGCGGCCCCAACCGGCTTTGAAGGCCGGCCGGCCCACCGGGGCCGATTCTCCTCCACGTGCGAGTATAGCGGGATTTTCGGGGGAACGAAGCTCCCGGTCGGCGGCGGGCCATGGTAGGAATTGCGCCATGAGCACGCCCATTCCAACGCTGTTGACCCCTCGACTGACCCTGCGTGGGTTGCGGGCCGACGACCTTGATGCGTTTGCGGCGATGCAGGCCAATCCGGCGGTGATGAAAACCTTGGGCACCGGGGTGCCGCGCAGCCGTGCGGAGACCTGGGACGGCATGGCGCGGATGCTGGGCCAATGGGCGTTGCGCGGCTATGGCATGTTCGCGGTTGTGGAGAGCAACACCGGCCGCTTCATGGGGCGGGCCGGCATTCTGCACCCGTACG
>JBBQOT010000081.1:0-8601 GCA_038331165.1 Acetobacterales bacterium | reverse complement strand
GATCCGCACCGATTTCGCCAAGGCGTTGTGGGAGGACCCGGTGAAGGAGAAGGAGCGCAGCCGGACCACGCCGTTGCAGCGTATCGGCGAGCCCGACGAGATTGCCGGGGCCGCGGTGTTCCTCGCCTCGCCGAGCGGCAGCTTCACCACCGGGCAGACCTTTGTCATCGACGGTGGCGTTACCACCGGCCAGCCGGCGAGCGGCGGCGGGGAATAGCGTTCCCTCGTCTCCGTGCGTCCTGTAGGAGGGCGCGAGGAGACGAGCGATGATTTCGGTGACCCCGCGCATCGCGCTTGACGAGCGCGAGTTGGAAGAGAGTTTCATTCGGGCGTCAGGCCCGGGTGGGCAGAACGTGAACAAGGTGAGCACCGCGGTGCAACTGCGCTTCGACGCGCGGGGTTCGCCGGGGTTGCCGGAGGACGTGCGGGCGCGGCTGCTGAAGCTCGGTGGCCATCGGCTGACGCTGGACGGCGTGCTGGTGATTACCGCCCAGACGCATCGCAGCCAGGACCGCAACCGGTCGGCCGCGCGCGAGATTTTGTTCGAACTGATCCGGCGCGCCAGCATCGCGCCGATCAAGCGCCGGCCGACGCGGCCGACGCTTGGCTCGAAGGAGCGGCGGTTGGACGCCAAGACACGGCGGTCGGGCATCAAGGCGGGGCGTCGGACGGTGGATGACCCCTGACGGGATCAGGTTGGCAGGATGTCGAGCCGGCGCTCGATGCGGTCCACGCGATCGGATAGCCCATCAACCGAGGCAGCGATCCGGGCGTCGGTTTCGGCCAGGGTCGCTAGGTCGCGGCGGATGCCGGCGACGCCCAGCTCGAGTGCCGACAAGCGATCACGCACGTCGCGCACCTCTCGGCGCAGGCCGACCATGTCGCCGCGAAGTGCGCGCAACAGCTCCAGCACGAGATTTTCGGGCGTGTCGCTCATCGGCGTAATTTGGGGCGGCATGCGGGATTTGTCGAGAAGAAGGTCGATTGTCTTGTCGGTGAAATAGCGACGCCGCCAGAGGTGGCATAGTATATTACGGTATCAAAACGATTTAGATATGCGGCGGCGGGATGGGTCAGGCGGGTCGAAATTTTCGCAGTGGAGTGAGGAAGGGATAGGGGCGCGGTTTGCGCTGGGGGTAGAGCGGGAGGAGGGGGGGCAGGGGGGCGGGTTTTGGGCGCGCGGGCTTGGGGGGTGCTGGGGGGCGCGGCGGAGGCGGGGGTGGCTGGAGGATGGCGGGCAGGTCGACGCCGAGGCGGCGGCAGAGTGGGCGCAGGGTGCGCGCGATGGATGCGACGGCTTGCGGCGGGGCGGCGGCGAGGGTTGCCAGGGTTTGCGGGTCGTTGAGGAGGAATTGCAGTTGGGATGCGTAGCCGGCGGCGTGGTGGCCGAGGGTGACCACGATCCAGGCGCGGCGTGTGGGGAGGTTAGTGGGGGGCGGGCCGCCGTGGCGGGTGCCATCTTCGGCCTTCGGACGCGGCGCGTACAGGCGCGGCAGGCGGCCGGCGGCGAGATGGGCGAGCAGGGCGGCCAGGCGGCGTGCGACGCCGGCGACGCGGTTGTTCAGGGGGATGGCGAGGGGGCCGAGGAGCAGGCAGCGGGCGAAGATGAGGCGGCCGAGGTCGGCCAGAATCAGGGCGAGCTTTGCCGCGAGTGCCGGGGCGTGGGCGCGGACCTGGTCGGGGATGGGTGTGGGGTTCATTTGTGGGTATATTATCCGAAAACACCATCCGTTGCAAGGAATTTTATCTGCGTTATCCCTTGGGCGGTGATTGAAGCGGGCGCGGTGTGGGGGGAGCCGGGGGCAAGAGCCCCCCTCCGGCTCCCCCCGTGGAGGACGGGTGGAGGGAAGAAAAGTGATGAGGGTCCAGGGGGCTCGGCCCCCTGGCGGGTCGAGGGCGGCGCCCTCGCCTTGCGTTAGCCGCGCCCCTCAAACGGCATCTTGGTGGCCTTGACCACCACGAACAGCGCGTTTGCATCCGCATCCAGCGTGGCCATGTAGACGATGGTTTTGCCGACGTTGTCGGCCCCCATTGTGGGCTCCACCTTCATCGAGCCGTCGGGTTGTTGCACGCCGCGGGCCATGCGGGCGGTCATTGGCGTTGCGGCGTTGCCGATGTCGATCTGGCCGCAGGCGATGTCGAAGTTGCGGCCGTCGAGGGCGATTGCCTTGGTCATGCCGGTGATTGCGTGTTTGGTTGAGGTATAGGCGGCCGAGCCGGGGCGCGGGGTGTGGGCGCTGATTGAGCCGTTGTTGATGATGCGCCCGCCTTGCGGTGATTGGTCGCGCATCATCTTGAAGGCGCGGTTGGCGATGAGGAAGCAGCCGTTGAGGTTGACGGCGACAACCTGGGTCCATTGCTCGAAGGTGAAGTCGCCGAAATTGGTGCTGGGCACATTGCCGCCGGCGTTGTTGAAGACCACGTCGAGCCGGCCGTACTTGGCCTTGATTGCGGCGAACAGCGCGTCGACCTGGTCGGGGCTGGTGACGTCGGTGGGCACGCAGAGGGTGCGCGCACCCTGGGTAGCGGCCAGGCTGGCGGTTTCGGCCAGGGCATCGGCGCGGCGGCCGGCCAGGACCACGTCGTAGCCGGCTTCCAGCAACGCCAGAGCGGCCGAGCGTCCGACGCCGCTGCCGCCGCCGGTTACCAGTGCGATTTTGCTCATGTTGGGTCTCCTGCGAATTCGGTGGGGAGTGTGCCATGGCGGTTGGCGTCTGTCGCGTGCCGCCCGGCGCGTGGGCTGGCGGGCGGGTTATATCAACCCCTCTGATGATTGACCGATAGAGAAAGCCAAGGGCAGGGCTTTGCCGTTGCGGCGCGAAGTCGCACCGCAGGGACCCAACAGAGGCCGACAGCCTTTGGAAACCTATTTATTTTCATATATTTAAGGTCCAGGGGCTTGGCCCCTGGTGGGTCCAGGGCGACGCCCTGGCCTTGCCTTGCTTCGATGGGTCAGTGTTGACAAGGCTTGGTACTAGAGGCCGGGCTGCACCATTGGGCTACATCGTTCCGCTGAGGATGTCGGCGACCTGCGCATCGCTCAGCGCGTGGCCGAAGATGTTGCGGTAGAAGGCGTGGGTTTCGGCCGCGAGGTCGATGCCGTGCATGCGCTGCGGATGGAACATGCTTGCCGCCCAGACGACCGTCAGCGGCTGTTCGGCGGTGCGGTTCGACCAGGAGTGGGCGCCGACTGGCACGACCAGCACGCGGCCGGTGCGCACTGCGGCGAGCCGTGACAGGACGGTGTGGCGGTTCACGTAGGCCACGTCCTTGGGGTCGGTCACGATCAGGATGTCGGGGTTCCACAGCACCACTTGTTCCAGCGTGAAGCTGCGGCTTTCCGCGCGGCGGCCGTCATCGGTGACGCTGAGGCCGCCGGCTGCGGCGATCCACCATTCCGCGATCAGGCGGGGTTGGGTGAGCGTGTCGGGCTGGAGGTAGAGCACGCGCGGGGGCGGGGTGCCGCGCACTGCCTCGGCCACTCGGGCGATGGTGCGGTCGAAGTAGGTGCCGTAGGCGGCGGCGCGGTCGGGCTTGGCGAAGACCTCGCCGAGCACCGTCATGCAGGCCTTTACGTCGTCCGGGCGGCGCCAGGCGAGGAACACCACGGCGATGCCGCGGGCGGCGAGTGTTTCGACGCTTTCGCGGTGCATGGTGAGCACGACGTCGGGCTTCGCCAGAAGGATCGCTTCCACGTTCGGCTCGCGCGTTGGCAACTGCATGCTCGGCATGTTGGGCAATTGCGGGGCGAAGACCGACTGGAACTTCCAGTGCGGGCGGGCGAAGTCTGCCAGCCCGTTGACCAGGGCGGCACCTTCGCCCATGGCATAGACGAAGCTGTTGAGCACCGGCAGCGAGCCCAAGGTGACGATCCGGCCGATGCGCGCCGGCAGGGCGACGCGGCGGCCGGCCATGTCGGTGACGGCACGTGTTTGCGCGACGGCGGGGGTGAGTGGCGCGGTGGCGAGGGTGGCAAGCACCAGGCGGCGGGTCAGCATGGCCATCCCGTTCATGACGCCGGCATGACTGGCACGCACAGGATTTGCCCGCGCGCGCGCCCGTCCGGCACCGACACCAGCTCGATCGGGGTGCCGTAGAGGGCTTCGAGCGTGGCTGCGGTCAGCAGGTGGTGGGGTGGCGCCGGGCCGATCAGGCGGCCATCCTTGAGCAGCGCCGCATGCCCGCCCAGCATGAAGGCGTGGTCGGGCAGATGGCTGGTGAGCAGAATGGCATAGCCCTCGGCGGCCAGCGTGCGCAGGATGGCGATGATGCGCATCTGGTTGGCGATGTCCAGGCTGGCGCAGGGCTCGTCGAGCACCAGGACCGGCGCACCCTGGGCCAGCGCGCGCGCCACCAGGATCAGTTGCCGCTCGCCGCCGGACAGCTCGTCGAAGGCGCGGGCGGCGAGATGGGCGATGCCGAGCCGTGCCATGGCGTCGTCGGCGGCGCGCCGGTCGGCTGGGCGGGGGCCGGCCATGAAGCCGAGATGCGGGTTGCGCCCCATCAGCACGATGTCATCGGCGCGAAACGCGAAGGCCGTGGCACTGGCCTGCGGCACATAGGCCACGCGCTGTGCGGCGGCGGCGCTGGACAGGTCGGCCAGGGCTTGCCCGTCCACCGTCACCCGCCCGGCCGCGGGACGTTCGAGGCCCAGCAGGCAGCGCAGCAGGGTGGTCTTGCCGGTGCCGTTCGGCCCCAGCAGCACCAAGGGCACGCCGGCATGCAGGCTGAACGACACGTCGTCGAGCACCACCGGCCCGCCCGGCCAGCCGAAGCGCAGGCCCTCGGCCGTGAGCATGGCACTGCCGCGGGCTAGAACCATTGCCGCCGCGTGCGGGCCAGCACCAGGGCGAAGAACGGTGCGCCGATCAGCGCGGTGAGGATGCCGAGCGGGATTTCCACTGTGCCGGAGAAACGCGCCAGATTGTCCATGCCCAGCAGGAAGCCGGCGCCCAGCAGGGCCGACATCGGCAGCACCGCGGCGAAGCCAGGCCCCACCAGCATGCGCACGATATGGGGGATCAGCAGCCCCACCCAGCCGACGATGCCGCACAAGCTGGTCGCGGCCGCGGTCATCAGGGTGGCGGACAGGATCAGCAATATCCGCACGCGACGGACATCCACGCCCAGGGTGCGCGCCTCATCCTCGCCGGCCGCCAGCGCGTGCACCTGCCAGCGCAGCGCATGCAGCACCAGCCCGGCGGCGGCAATCGGCACCAAGGCACCCAGCAGCGATGCCGGCGTGGTGCGCGCCAGGCCGCCGAGCAGCCAGAAGGTGATCGACGGCAGCTGGTTCAGCGGGTCGGCGACGATCTTGGTGAGCGACACCAGCGCCTGGAAGAACGCCGACACGACCAGGCCGGCCACCACCAGCACCAGCGTGGCGTGCCGGTCGAACGAGCGCCCCAGCCACATTGTCAGCCCGACGGCGATCAGCCCCAGCACGAAGGCCAGGCCCTGGATAGCCGCCCCCGGGAGCCCCAGCAGGATGCCCAGCGCGGCGCCGAAGCCGGCGCCCGACGACACGCCCAGCACGCCGGGCGAGACCAGCGGATTGCGGAACAGGTTCTGATACGCCGCCCCGGCACACGCCAGTGCCGCGCCCACCACCAGGGCGGCGGCGATGCGCGGCAGGCGCACGTGCAGAACCACCATCTCCACCGCATCCGGCCAGCTGCGGTCGACCAGATGCAGTTGTGCGAGGAAGACGCGGGCCACCGTGCCTGGCGCGATCGGATAGGGTCCGACCAGGAACGAGGCCAGGAACAGCGCCAGCACCCCGAGCGTCGATGCAGCAAGCAGCGGCCCGAGTCGCGCCGCCGGCATCATGCCCCCTGATGGGGCGAGCGTGGGTGCGGCGTTAGTGGTGGGTGCATCAAGGCGACATCCGTGGGTGCGGGAGGAGGCGACGGTACCGCCCCGCCCTGCCCGCGGCAACCCGGGCTAGACGCGCCGCACGTTCCAGAATTTCGGCACGCCTTCCAGCACGCCCTCCAGATCTGCCCGCCACGCGGCCGGCTGGTAGGTGACGCCGCAGGGGGCGAGGGGCACGCTGGCGACCAGTTCGCGCTGGATCGCGCCGGCCAGGCGCAGGCGGGTGGCCGGATCGGGGGCCAGCATCCACTCCTGGCGCAGCGCTTCGTAGGCCGGCCCGTTGTACCAGCCGGATTCGTTCGCCCCCACCCCGCGGATGCGCGAATTGACCAGCGGCGAAGCCACCGACAGCCCTGGCACGTTCAACATATGCAGATGGAACCCGCCATCCTCTGGTGGCCCCTGCTTGATCACCCGCTGCGTCATCGTTGCCCAGTCAACCACCACGTTGTCGAGGTTCACGCCGATCCGTTTCAGCAGGTCGGCGAGCACCTCGCCGGCGGCCTTGAGGTTCGGATAGTCGCCGGCCGTGATGCAGACGATTTTCTCGCCCTTGTAGCCGGCCTCGACCAGTGCTGCCCTCGCCTGGGCATCGGTGTAGCGCGGGTGCAGCGTCTCCAACCCGTCCTGGGTGTCGTCCGGCGTGCCGGGCGGGAAGAAGCCTACCCCGGCGCGTTGCAAATCAGAGGTGCCGCCGCCGATCGCGGCGACGAAATCCTCCTGGTTGATGGCACGCATGATGACGCGGCGAACCTCCGGCCGGTCGAAGGGCGGCTGCTTTTGGTTGAAGCGGACGAAGGCGTAGTTGCCGAGCTGCTCCAGCACCCCCCAGCGCAGGTTGCGGTCGCGCTTGACCACCGGCAGCAGGTCTTGGGCGGCGTATTCCCACCAATCCTGTTCACCCTTTTGCATGGCGACCAAGGCGGTGCCCTGGTCGGGCATGGTGGTCCATATGATGCGCTCGAAATGCACGATCTTGGGGCCGGAATCGCCGTTCGGCGTGCCGCCCTGGCGCGGCACGTAGCCGGTGAACTTCTCATAGACGTTGCGCACGCCCTGGAGCCGTTCCGACGCGACGTATTTGAACGGGCTGCTGTCGACCATTTCGGTGATCTGTTTGAACGGGTCGGTGCTGGCCAGCCGCTCGGGCATGATCGCCGACATGTTGGCGCCCGGCTTGGCCAGCGCCTCGGCCAGCAGGGGGAACGGGCGCTTGAGGCGGAATTCGATGGTGCGGTCGTCGGGCGCGGACAATTCGTCGGTCGCCGACATCAGTTCCACGCCGAGCACGTCGCGCCGGCCCCAGCGCCGCAGCGAGGCGACGGCGTCGCGCGCCAGCACGGGTTCGCCGTCGTGAAAGCGCAGGCCGTCGCGCAGGCGGATACGCCAGCGGCGGCCATCGTCCTCGACGGTATGGCCCTCGGCCATCTGCGGGTGTGCGCGCAGGGCCTTGTCGGCGCTGTACAGCCGATCGAACACCAGCCCCGCGTGGTTGCGGCTGATGTTGGTCATCGAGAACACCGGGTCGAGGAAGACCAGGTCGATCTGCGGGATGAAGCGCAGCACGCGAGTTCGCTCGGATTGCGCAATCGCGGGCGCTGCCAGCGCCGCGGTGGTCGCGGCCAGCAGGCTGCGGCGGGTGACGCCCGTCATGGTGGTGTTCCTCCTGTGGGGCATGCCGTGATGCCGCGCGTTGGGTGCAAGTGTCGGCAATGACTGGCATCTTGTCCATGTGCTTGACGCTGGCGCGCTGGCCGGCCCAGGCTGGCGCGGAGATACAGGGAGGGGCAGATGGCGGGTTCACTGTCGGCGGAGCAGGCGGCGGCGTATGGGCGCGATGGCATTCTGTTTCCCATCCGCGTGATGTCGGAGGAGGACGCAGCGACCGCGATGCAGCGTCTGGCGGTGATGGAGGCGCGCTGGGGTGGAAAAATCCCCAAGCGGAGCAACCAGAAGCTCCATATGCTGACGCCCTGGCTGCACGACATGGTGTGCAACAAGGCGGTGCTGGATGCGGTGGAGAGCCTGATCGGGCCCGATATCATCTGTTGGAACGGCGGCTTCTTCACCAAGAACGCCGGTGACGGGGCGTTCATTTCCTGGCACCAGGATTCGACCTATTGGGGCCTGTCGCACCCCGATGTGGTTACTGCGTGGATCGCGTTCACCCCCAGCACGCCGGAGAGCGGCTGCATGCAGGTGGTTCCGGGCACCCATACCGCCGACCAGGTGGAACACCGCGACACCTTCGCGCCCGGCAACCTGCTGTCGCGCGGGCAGGAAATCGCTGTGGAGGTGGACCGCGCGCAGGCGGTGGATGTGGTGCTGCGCGCCGGCGAGATGTCGCTGCACCATGTGCGCATCTTTCATGGCTCAGAGGCCAACCGTGCGGCGCATCGGCGCATCGGCTACGCCGTCCGCTATATACCCACCTATGTGCGCCCGACCAGCGGGCCGCGCCCCTCGGCTTGCCTGGTGCGCGGCACCGACCGGTTCGGGCATTTCGACGACGAGCCGGTCCCCGTCGCCGACTATGCGCCGGAGGCCGTTGCTGCCTATGAGGACGCGCTGGATCGCCTTGACCGCGTGCTCTATGCCGGCGCCGACCGCTGATCCAGCGCCCGGGTCAGGGCCCGAGGTGAGATAAGTAAGGCCAGGGCTCATCCCTGGACCCCCCAGAGGCACCGGCACTGGCCACCAATTTTTTAATTGTTCTTGGGGGAAGGG
>JBBQOT010000080.1:0-8620 GCA_038331165.1 Acetobacterales bacterium | reverse complement strand
CCCCCCCGTGCGGGGGCCCCCCCCCCCCCCACTTTCTCTGGGTGGGGGCGGGGCCCCCCCCCCCCGGGGGTCCTGGGCGGCGCCCTGGCTTCCCCTGACGCCGCACCTTGCATTTTTAATCATGATAACTATAATGTAAATTATGAAAGTCACCCGCGCCCGCGCCGCCGAACACCGGCTCGCATTGCTCCAGCAGGGCGGGCGGATGTTTCGTCGCCATGGCATCGAGCGGGTCACCATTGCCGAGATCGCCCGCGCCGCGGGCCTGACCCACGGCGCCTTCTACGGCCATTTTCCCAGCAAGACCGAGTTGGCCGCCGAGACCGTGGCGGCCTCGCTCGCCGCCGGTGCCGCAGGCTGGCGGCGCCGCGCCGCGCGCGCCCGTGACCAGGGCGCCGACCCGCTTGGCGCCATCATCGCCGGCTACCTCGACCCGCGGCACCGCGACTCGCCGGAAGACGGCTGCGCGCTGGCCGCCCTCGGCTCCGAGGTCAGCCGCGCCGAGCCGCCCTTGGCCGCGGCGCTGCACCAGGGCAGTGCAGCTCTGGCGGCCGCGCTGGCCGACGAGATCGCCGCCCTGTACCCCACGCTCGACCCCGCCGTGCGCGACCGGCGGGCGCTGGCCACTCTGGCCGCCATGACCGGCGGCATCGTGCTGGCCCGCGCCCTGGCGGCCGACCCCGCCGCCTCGCAGGCCGTACTGGATGCGGCCGCCGCCCTGGCCCGCGCCGCCGCCGACGCCTGACCCGCCCCGAACGCCGGAGACCCCCATGTTCGCAGCCTCGCTCGCCCCCTGGTTCGCCCGCCGCGGCATCCACTACGGATGGGTGATGGTGGCGCTCACCTACTTGACCGTCGTTGTCGGATCGGGCGCCACCGGTGTAGCCGCTGTGCTCATCTTGCCGCTCGGCCGTGAGTTCGGCTGGTCGCGCGGCGAGATCTCCGGGCCGATCGCGTTGATGGTCGCGCTGTTCGGCGGCATGGCGCCGTTCGCCGGCGCCTTGATGCTGCGCTACGGGCTGCGCCGCGTGGTGGCGGCCTCGGCCATCCTGTCAGTGACGGCGCTCGGCAGCGCTGCCTGGCTGATGACCGCGCTGTGGCAGCTGTGGCTGTCGCTCGGTCTGCTGCTGGGTGTCGCGGCCGGGCTGACGGCGGTGGTGCTGTCGGCGACGGTGGCGAACCGCTGGTTCAGCCAGCGTCGCGGCCTTGTCATGGGCGTCCTGGCTGCCGGCATGGCAACCGGCCAGCTGGTGTTCCTGCCGACCAATGCTTGGCTGGTGGAAGCCTTCGGCTGGCGCACCGCTTTGCTGCCCGGCATCGTCGGCGGCACGCTTTGCGCCGTGCTCTATCTGCTGCTGGCGCGCGATTGGCCGGCCGACATCGGCGTCGCGCCCTACGGCGACACCGTGGTACAGCGCCCGCCCACCGTCTCGGCCGGTAATGCCGTCATGATGAGCCTGGCCATCCTGCGCGAGGCTGCAGCCACGCGCGCATTCTGGGTGATCGCCGGCACCTTCTTCATCTGCGGCTTGTCGACCAGCGGCACGGTGCAGCAGCACTTCATCCCGATGTGCGCCGATTTCGGCGTGATCCCGACGATTGCGGCCTCGCTGCTGGCCGTTATGGGCATTTTCAACTTCGTGGGCACGATCGCTTCCGGCTGGCTGTCCGACCGGTTCGACAACCGCAAGCTGCTGGCCTGGTACTATGGCCTGCGGGGGCTTTCGCTGATGTGGCTGCCGTTCAGCGGCTTCGATATGATATCGCTGTCGATCTTCGCGGTGTTCTTCGGGCTGGACTTCATCGCCACGCTACCGCCGACGGTCAAGCTCGCTGCGCAGCATTTTGGCGCCGCCAAGGCGCCGATCGTGTTCGGCTGGGCGTTCGCCGCCCACCAACTCGGCGGCGCCATGGCGGCCCTGGCGACCGGGCTCAGCCGCGATGCCCTGAACACCTACCTGCCGGCGTTCTTCCTGGCCGGCGCGTCCTGCTTCATCGCGGTGGCCGCCGTCTTTGCCCTGCGCGATATCCGCCGCGCGCCGGCGCCAGTGGCGGCGGAGTAGCGCGGTCGTTCGTCCTACCGCCGCATCGTTGCCCGTACCCAGTCCAGCGCGTCGCGCTCCACCGAGGCCGGCCGCCCGGCCAGCGCCCACAGCGCCAGCAGCGTGGCGACGAAGCTTGTCGCGCCCGCGCCCACGCACAGCACCAGCCGCAGCGCCGGCACCGGCGGCGCCACCTGTTGCAGCGCCAGCACCGCGGCGGCCATCGCCAGTGCTGCCAGCAGCGGGCGCACCAGCCCGCGCGCCAGGGTGAGCGGCTTCAACCCCACCACCCGTTCGAACACGGTGAACGAGACCGTAAGCGCAATCGCGGTGGCCACCGCGCGGCCCATCGCCACCTCGGCCAACCCGTACCAAAGTGCCGCCGGCACCATGGTGGCCACCAGCAGCAGCGTGCGCACCACCGCCAGGCTGAGTACCACGCGCGGGTCGCCGGTCGCCCCCAGCACCGAGCCCAGCGGCATCGTCATCGCCGCCATGCCGGCCGCCAGCGCCAGAATCTGGATCACCGGCACCGCCGGCAGCCAGGCCCAACCGAGCACCACCACTGTGAAGTCCTGTGCCACCAGCGCCAGCCCCACCCCGACCGACAGCGCCAGGATGCCAACCGCCGAGATCACCCAGCGATACATGTGCTCCAGCGCGGCCCGGTCGTGCGCCAACCGCGCGAAGGCCGGCACCCACACCCGCGTCATTGGATAGACCACCTCCTGCACCGGGGTGGCGGCAATGTCGGAACCGACATTGTAGTAGCCCATCTCGGTGGTGGAGCGGACGCGGCCGATGATAATCTCGTCGATGCGCGTATTTGCAAATTCCAGGATGTGCACCAACAGCATCCAGGACGAAAAACTCCAGGCATTGCCGGCCTCAGCCAGGCTCAGCCGCGGCCGGTAGGGGTGCATGCGGTAGGACTGGATGGTGGAGACGACGCCGCCGGCGACGATGCCGATCACCAGCGCCCAGTAGCTGCGCAGCACCACGGCGGCGGCCAGCGTCACCACGAAGGACGCCAGCTTGTTCACCACCATGAACTCGAAATCCTTCGAGAACACCATGTTCCGCCGGAACCAGATGATGCCCGGGTTCTCCAGCCCCCACAGCAGCGAGCGCAATGCCAGCACCTGGATCACCGGCTCGATCGCGGGCGTGCGGAAGAACACCGCGCCGAATGGGGCGGCAGCCAGGATCGCCAAGGTCAGCACCGCACCGATGATCAGCTGCAGGGTGAAGACCGTGTCGAAATGGCTGCGCTGCGGATCGGGATGGCGGATGATGTAAATCACCAGCCCGGTTTCGTTGAATATCTCCATCAGCCCGACCACCAGCATGGCCAGCGCGATGATGCCGAAATCGGCCGGCGTCAGCAGCCGTGCCAACACCACGGTGCTGACCAAGCCGATGGCGCGAATGCCCCAGCGCGCGGCCACCACCCACAGCGTGGCCGAGAACAACTTCCTCAGCGACATGTGGCGCCCGCCACTGTCATGTCCCTGAGCTCACCGTGGCAGCGCGTGCCTGCATGGCGGCATGATCCGTCACAAAGCGAAACCGGTCCAGCCCCGCGGCCCGATCAGCCCGCCTGTCCGGTGATGCGGCGGAACAGCGCGTATTGCCCGGCGCTGGTCTCGGCCCAATCGAAGCCCTCGGCATAGCGCCGGGTGGCGGCGCGGTCGGGTGCCGGGCTGGCCAGGCCGCGCACCGCTTCGGCGATGCCGGCCGGTGTGTTCTCGCCCAGGATCAACCCGGCGGCGCGGCGTTGCACCACCTCTGAGTTGCCCGGGATGCGGCTGGCCACCACCGGCGTGCCGCAGGCCATGGATTCCAGCAGCACATTGGCCCAACCCTCGCGCGAGGAGGCAAGCACGCTGGCATCGGCCGCGCCGTAATATGCCGGCAGCTCGGCATGCGGCCGCGGGCCCAGCAGGCGCACGCGCCCGCCCAGCCCGCGTGCCGCCGCTAACGAAGCCAATGCTGCACGCTCCGGCCCGGCGCCGACGATGACCAAATCCCAATCGGGCAGCAGCGCCATCGCCTCGATGGTCAGGTGATGGCGCTTTCGCGCGATCAGCCCGCCAACCGCGATCAGGGTGGGCCGGGTGAAACCCAGACGGGCGCGGGCGGCGTCGCGGCCGCCGAAACCCGGCCAAGGACCGGGATGGAAGGCCGCGGTGTCGATGCCGTTGCGCAGCACCGTTACCTTGTCGGCCGGCGCGCCCAGCTCCACCATGCGATCCTTTAGCCCGGCGCTGACGGCGATCAGAGCATCGGCGCCGGCCATTGCGCGCTGGATCAGCCGGCGCGGCATCGCGTGGTCGGGCAGTTCGGTGACGTCGGAGCCGCGCGCGGTGATCGCCAATGGCTTGCTGAACGCGCGCGCCAGCCACAACGCGGCCACCCCGTCGGGGTACAGGTAGTGGGCGTCGATGGCGTCGAACTCCAGCCCTTCGGCCATCAGACCGGCGATGCAGCGCCGCGCGGCGTGGAACAGGGCATAGGTGGCGGTGTACATGCCCAGCTTCGGCACCGTCAGTGCGCGCGGGTGGTGCACCGCCAGGCCATGTCGGGTCTCGAGCCGCGGCACCCTGGCATAGGCGCCCCAGGCGCCGAACCGCGGCGAGCCCGAGGGGAACCACCATGTCGGCGCCACCACCGTGCTAGCCACCGGCGCGTCGGCCAGCAGGTGGCGCAGCCGGTTCTCCACAAAAATGCCGTGGTTCGGCTGCGCCGCGTTGGGGAACAGCGTGGTGAATGTCAGCAGCCGCAGCGGGGTCACCATCAGCGGGCGGGCCCGCCGGTCAGCGCTGGTTAAGCTTCTCCATCAGCCGCACCGCGTCGGCCTTTTCGTCGAACGTGATGCCGGCGGCCACCAGCGGGCGCAGCACCGACAGCGCCTCATCGCGGATCCCGGCCTCGGACAGTGCGACTGCCAGGTGGTACTGTATCGTCAGTTCACCGGGCAACTCGCGCGCCGCCTGGCGCAACAGGGGCAGCGCGCTCACCGCCTCGCCCTGGGTGACGAGAATCCACCCGAACGTGTCGGCGACCTGCGCCGACGGCGCCAGCAGCCAGGCCCGGTGCGCCGCCGCGCGGGCCCGCGGGTCGTTCTTCTGTTGGTAGATCCAGGCGAGGTTGTTGAGCGCGACCGGATTGCCCGGCTGCTTCTCCAGCACCTGTTCCAGCAGCTTTTCCGCCTGGTCGTAGTGCTTGGCCCCGATCTCGTTGGAGATCAGGGTCATGAAGGCGTTCATGTCGTCGGGTACCTTGGCCACCCAGTCGCTGAGCAGGCGGGTCGCCTCCGACTGGCGGCCGCCGGCGTTCATCGCACCGACCGCACGCAGCATCAGGTCGGAGCGCGGCGCGGTGTTGAGGTCGTCGACATAGGCCTGCGCCGCCTCGGCGAAGCGATTGGCGGTCATCAAGATGTCGCCCTTCAGGCCGCGCGTGCCGGGCAGGCTGCGGGTGTCGCGCTGCAAATCGGCCAGCGTCGCCAGCGCCTTTTCCGGCCCGCCCTCGCGCAGGTCGATGGCGACCAGCGTCTGCAGCAGGACCGGCTGGCCGGGGGTGGCGGCGAGGCCATCGCGTAACAGGGCGCGCGCTGATTCGGCGCTATTGTCGCGCAGCATGATATCCACCAGCGCCCGGCGCGCGGCAGTGTCGCCGGGGTTGCTGGCCAGCATCATGCGGAAGCCTTCCTGGGCGTCGCGCAGCATGCCCAGCGCCACCTGGGCACGGGCGCGGGCCAGAACCAGTGGCGGCGAGAGCGCCTGGTCTTTCTGCGCCGCTTCCACCAGGTCGAGCGCACGCTTCGGCTCATTGTTGCGCACGTAGAGATCGGCGAGCAGGGCGGCGATGCCGTTGTTGGCTGGCGCAGCGCCGCGCCCCGCCTCGGCGACGGTGATCGCGCGGGGCAGGCGGCCGTCGGCCAGGAACAGGTTGACCAGCATGCTCAGCGCCTGTTCGTTCGCCGGCTCCTGCTTCAGGATCTCTGCGAGATACTGTTCGGTTTCGCCGGTGCGGCCCTGCATGCTGGCCAGGCGCGCCAGGTTGAAACGGGCGCGCAGCGAGCCGGGGTAGTCGCGCAGCGCGTTGGTATAGGCGACGCGCGCGGCATCGAATTTGAGCTGGCCAGCCAGCACCAAGCCTTCGAGGACGGCGATATTTTCGCTCTTGAGCCCGGCCTGCTTGACCCGTGCCAGCGCCGCGACGGCCTGGTCGACATCGCCGGCGGCCAGCGAGGCGACGATCAGCGCCTCGCTGGCATCGACCTTGCGCGGCGACATTTCGAGCGAGGTCTCCAGGTCGCGAGCGGCCCCCGCGGCATCGCCCATGCCCAGTCTGGTGGCGGCCAATCTGGTCATGATGTCGGGGTTGTCGGGCGCCAGCTTGACCGCCAGTTCATAGGTCTCCAGCGCCTTCTGCTGCTGGCCGTCCAACGCATAGGCACGCGCCAGCACATCGAGCAGCTCGGCATCGGGCTTGACCCCGGCGGCGATGGCCTTGGTGATCTGCTCGATCGCCTCGGGCGCGCGTTGGCCGGCGCTGGCGATGCGCGCCAGCAGCTTGAGGCCGTCGATGTCGCCAGGGTTGCGGGCGATGAACTTGGCGGCGGCGTCGGCGGCCTGTTCGGCCTGTCCGAGGTTGAACTTCACCACCCCGAGGAAGTAGTAGCCGCGCGGGAAGCGCGGCAGCAGCGCATGGATCTGCGTCAGCGAGGCGTCGGCGGCCTGGAATTCGCGGGCGCGCGCCTGCAACACCGCCTGAAGGTAAATACCGCCCGCGCTACGCGATTCCAGGCGCAGCACCACCGCCACATCCTCCTTCGCCTTGGCGTCGTCGCCCAGCGCCACCAGCAGGTTGGCGCGCTCCAGCCGGGCGGCCAGCATGCCCGGCGCCTGCTGCACCGCCACGTCCAGCGCCGAGAGCGCGTTGCGCCGGTCGCCGCGCAGGTTCAGCAACTGTGCCTTGATCACCAGCGCCTCGGGCGACTTGGCGTTCAGGTTGAGTGCGCGGTCGATCCGACCCTCGGCGCCGGGGAAGTCGCGCCGGGCGATCAGCACGCGGGCGGTGGAGATCAGCGGCTCGATCGCGGTCGGTGCGGCTTTTTCCGCCTCGATGAAGGCGTCGTAGGCCGGGTCGATCTCGCCGAGCTGAAGGTGGGACGTGCCGCGCATCACCAGCATGCCGGCCAGCTGATCCGGCGGCATACCTTCGGCGGGAAAGTCTCGCAGCAGCTCGCGGAACTTGCCCTGGGCCAGGTAGGTTTGGGCCAGCAGCGGGGAGACCGCGCGCGGGTCGAAGCCGTTGTCGCGCGACTGGCGCAGGCTGCGCTCGGCGGCGACCGGGTCGCCCATGCGCAGTTGCACCACGCCCAGGCGGAAATACGCTTCGGCATTGTTCGGGTCGATGCGCACGGTGTTGCGCAACTCGATCTGGGCGGCGCGCAGATCGCCCTTCTCCATCGCGGTCTTGGCTGCCGCGAAAGGGTCGACCGGGCGCATGAACTTGAACCAGACGACCCCGGCGCCGCCGCCGAGCATAGCCAGCAGCACCACGGAGAGGATGATCTTTTTGAACATGCCGGGTCAGTCCATATTGTGCAGAGGCACGTTGTCACCGTGGCTGCCCGGGTCGGGCTCGGCCAACGTGCTGGTGACACTTTCGACGCTCAGGCCGTGCGCCTCCAGCAGCGTGTAGAGCGTGGGGCGGCTGATGCCCAGCAGCTTGGCGGCGTGGGCAAGCCGGCCCCGGCTGCGCGCGATCGCCTTCTGCAGCACATCCAGCTCGGCCCGGTTGCGTGCGGCGCGAAGGTCGAGGTCGTCTTCCTCCGGCTCGACCGGCTCCAGCTCAAGATCGGTGGCTTCAATCAGCCGGCCCTCGCTCATCACCACGGCGCGCTTCATGCGGTTCTCCAGCTCACGCACGTTGCCGGGCCAGGTATGGGCGTTGATCGCAGCCATCGCGGTGTCGGCGAAGCCGCGCAGGGTGCGGCCGAATTCGTGGTTGAACCGGGCCAGGAAGAAGCGAGCGAGCAGCCCCGCGTCGCCCGGCCGCTCGCGCAGCGGCGGAATACGCACGGTCACCGAATTCAGCCGGTAGAACAGGTCGTTGCGGAACCGCCCGCCGGCCACCTGCTCCTCCAGTTGCATGTTGGTGGCAGAGACCACGCGCACGTCGACCGCGATGGTCTGCCGTCCGCCGATGCGCTCGATCACCTGTTCCTGCAGAAAGCGCAGCAGCTTGACCTGAAGCTGGTAGGGCAGGTCGCCGATCTCATCGAGGAACAGCGTGCCTTTGCTGGCCGCCTCGATCTTGCCGATGGTCTGCTTGACCGCGCCGGTGAAGGCGCCGCGTTCGTAGCCGAAGAGCTCGGATTCCAGCAGGTTCTCGGGGATCGCGCCGCAGTTGATGGCGACGAACGGGCCGCGGGCGCGCGGGCCCAGATCGTGCAGCGCGCGCGCCAACGCCTCCTTGCCGGTGCCGCTCTCGCCCAGCAGCAGCACCGCGACATTGGCGGTCGCCAGCTTCTCCACCGTGCGGCAAACCTTCAGCATCCCTTC
>JBBQOT010000079.1:0-8693 GCA_038331165.1 Acetobacterales bacterium | reverse complement strand
CTGGTCGAGCATCATCACCGCTGCGGGCGGCAGGACCGCGCGCAGGGCGGCGACCAGCAGTCGGAGTTGGGCCGGGTCGGCGATGTTGCGGCGGAACAGGATGACACCGGCAGGGGGGTAAGCGCGGAAGAGGGCGGCCTCGTGCGCGCCGAGGGTTGTGCCGGCAATGCCGACGATGGCGGCGCGGGTGGTGGGGAGGATCATCACCCGACCGGCTGGCACCGCGGCCGGATTATTGTGCTGAATCATTCCGATGGCACATCATGCTGCAGTGCACTAACTTGATTTTGTTGCCTGATCCCCCTGACGGGCTGAAGTGCCTGTCAGCATCGGACCACTAGAAGCTGGCCACCGAGCAGGTGCCGCCCTTGGCGCGGACCTGATCGCAGAAGCTGCTGGCCTGGATGGTGTCGGTGAAGCCGCCGGTGCGCAGGCGCCAGAAGGTCTTGCCATCACGCTCGGCCTTTACCACCGCGGGGCGACGGCTTCCCAGAATGTCGGGCATGCGCTTTTCCAGGCGGGACCATTCGCTGAGGGCGGCTTGTTCGCTGGTGACGGCGGCAAGCTGCACCTGGGTACCAGCGGCGACAACCGGCTGGGGGGCCGCCGTCGCGGCGGGTCGGGCGACAGGGGGCGTGGCCGGGCGGGCGGCCTGGGCTGGTGGTTGTTGTACGGCCGGCGCGGGGACGACGGGGGCGGTCAGGGCAACGGGCTGGGCCTGTGGCCGGGTAGGACCGGTCGCATGGGTGACGACGGCGGGTGGGACGACGACGGGCGATGGCGCGGCGGCCAGCCTGGCGGCCTCGGCCTGGGCTTTGTCGGCCGCCGCTTTATCGGCCGCCAGTTTCTCGGTGGCGGCCTTTTCGGCGGCCGCCTTGTCGGCCTGGGCCTTCAGCGCCTCAGGCTTGGGGGCTTCGGGGGTTGGCGCCAGGGCCTGTTTGCCCGGGGTGGTGGGCTCGTCGATGTCGGGGTCTTGTTGGGTTTTGTCGGGCTTCACGCGCAGCGGGCGGCTGTCGGCCTCAACCACCGGCACGGCGCCGGACTTGCCGCCGGTGAGCGACCAGGCGCCGACCATGACCACCAGCACGGCGCCGATGGAGACTGCGATCAGCGCCAGCTTGCGCGTGTTCGGGTCCATCCCGGTGCGGTGGCGCGGCGTGCGGTAGGTGGTGTCGAGCTCGGCCATCGATCAGTGCCCATCTTACGCTGCCAATCAAGCTGAGGTGGCAGCCGGCGACGGCTTTCCCTCAACGCATTTCCTCGACCGGCGCGACCCCCATGACGGCGAGGCCGGACCGGATCACCGACGCCGTCGCGGCCACCAGGGCGACGCGGGCCAGCGTTTCGGGACGCTGTTCGGCCTGCAGGAAGCGCAGTGCAGCATCGTCCCGTCCTCGGTTCCACAGCATATGAAAGTCGGCCGCTAAATCATAGAGAAAAAACGCGATCCGGTGCGGTTCTCTTGCGATAGCCGCACTCTCGACCACGCGCGGCCAGCTTGCCAGGCGGCGGATCAGGGCAAGTTCCGCTTCGTGACTCAGGGTTTCCAAAGCGACCCCGGCGAGGGCGTCGAGAGTGATCGTGTCCGCCCCCAACATCTCGGCCGCCGCGCGCAGCACGCTGCGGCAGCGGGCATGCGCGTATTGAACATAAAAGACCGGGTTTTCGCGGGTTTGGGCGACGGCGGCGGCGATGTCGAACTCCATCTGGGCGTCCGATTTGCGCGTGAGCATGGTGAAGCGCACGGCGTCGCGGCCGACCTCGTCGAGCAGGTCGCGCAGGGTGATGAAGGTGCCGGCGCGCTTGGACATGCGGACCGGCTCGCCGTCTTTCAGCACGTGGACGATCTGGCAGAGGACGATGTCGAGGGTGGGCGCGCTGGGGGTGCCGTCGCCGAGGGCCTTGACTGCCGATTTCATGCGGCTGACGTAGCCGCCGTGGTCGGCGCCCCAGATGTCGATCATCACCTGGGCGCCACGCGCCACTTTGTCGGCGTGGTAGGCGATGTCGTTGGCGAAATAGGTGTTGCTGCCGTCGGATTTGCGCAGTGGGCGGTCGACGTCGTCGCCGAATTTCGTGGCGCGGAACAGGGTTTGCTCGCGCGGTTCCCAGTCTTCGGGGGTTTTGCCCTTGGGGGGTTCCAGCACGCCTTCGTAAATGAGGCCGCGGGCGCGCAGGGTGTCGATGGTGGCGTCGGCGGCGCCGGCTTCGACCAGGGTGCGCTCGGAGGTGAATACAGCCTGTTCCACGCCCAGCAGGGCGAGATCTTCGCGGATCGAGGCCATCATCAGGTCGAGGGTGGCATCGCGCACGATGTCGAGCCAGGTCTCGGGCGGGCCGACATGGCCACCGGGGGCGGCCAGCGCTGCGCCGTGGCGGGCCTTCAGCGCTTCGCCGACCGGCACCAGGTAGTCGCCGCGGTATTGCAGGCCACCGGGTACCATCTGGGCGTAGTCGTCCTCGGTGAGAGGGGTGCCGAGGGCTTGCAGGTAGCGCCAGTAGGCAGCCCAGGCCAGGGCCAGCACCTGGGCGCCGGCGTCGTTGATGTAGTATTCCTTGGTGACATCGAAGCCGGCCTTGGCGAGCAGGTTGGCCAGTGCGTCGCCGACCACGGCGCCGCGGCAATGGCCGATATGCATGGGCCCGGTCGGGTTGGCGGAGACGTATTCGACGTTGACCCGGACGCCCTGCCCCACCGTGCCGTCGCCGTAGGACTCGGCCGCGGTCAGGATGGCCGGCAGCTGGGCGCGCCAGGTGGCCTCGGTAAGGCGCAGGTTGACGAAGCCGGGGCCGGCGGCGCTGGCTTCGGCGATGTCGGGGTCTTGGCGCAAGCGGGCAACCAGGGACGCGGCAATGTCGGCCGGTTTACGGCCGGCGGGCTTGGCCACGACCATGGCGGCGTTGGTGGCCATGTCGCCGTGGGCCGTTTCGCGCGTGGGCGTGACCTCTACGCGGGCGAGGGCGTCGGCCGGCAGGTCGGGCAGGTCGGCGGCCAGGGCGGCAAGCACGCGCGCGCGCATGGCGGAGAAAAGGTTGGTCATATGCGGTTCCAGAGGATCGTCAGGCGCTGTGAGAGATATCGGTCAGGCGCAAATGCTCGTCGCGGGCATAGCGGTCGGTCATGCCGGCGACATAGTCGCACACTGCGACCGCGGCACGCGCGGTGCCACTCTCGCCGGCCCGGCCGCGCCAGTCGGCCGAGAGCAGGCCGGTGTCGGCGTGCAGCAGGGAAAAAACCTCCCCTGTGATGCGCTGGGCCTTGGCGACCATGCGGTTGACGCGCCAGTGGCGGTACATGTGGGCGAACAGGAATTCCTTGATCACCCGGTTGGCCTCGGCCATGGCCGGCGCGAAGGCGATGACCGGCTGGCGGGCGCGGCGGATGGCGTCGGAGTCCTGCGGCTCGAGCTTGGCGATGCGGCGGCGGGATTCGGCAATCAGGTCCATCACCAGGGCGTTGATCACCCGGCGGATGGTTTCATGGCGCAGGCGGGGCGGTGGCACATCCAGGCTGGACATGCGGGCGGCGGCCAACGCCTCGCCCACCACCGGCAGATGGCGGATCTCGTCGATGACGAACAGGCCGGCGCGCAGGCCGTCGTCGAGGTCGTGGCTGTGATAGGCGATGTCGTCGGCCAGCGAGGCCACCTGGGCTTCGGCCGAGGCGTAGGTGTGCAGGTCGAGCTTGTGGCGCTCGTCGTACTGGGCGACGTAGGGCGGCGGGCGGCGCAGCGGGCCGTTATGCTTGGCCAGGCCCTCCAGCGTTTCCCAGGTGAGGTTCAGCCCGTCGAAGGCGGCGTAGCGGGCCTCCAGCAGGGTGACGACGCGCAGGCTCTGGGCGTTGTGGTCGAAGCCGCCGAAGGGTTTCATGGCGGTGGCGAGTGCGGCTTCGCCAGCATGGCCGAAGGGCGGGTGGCCGAGGTCGTGGGCCAGGGCGAGCGCCTCGGTGAGGTCTTCGTCGAGCGCCAGTTCGCGGGCGATGGAGCGGGCGATCTGTGCCACCTCGATGCTGTGGGTGAGGCGGGTGCGGTAGAAATCGCCCTCGTGGTTGACGAAGACCTGGGTCTTGTATTGCAGGCGGCGAAAGGCGGTGCTGTGGATAATGCGGTCGCGGTCGCGCTGCCATGGGCTGCGGCCGGGCGATTCCGGCTCGGGGTGCAGGCGGCCGCGCGCGGTTTCGGCCCGAACCGCCCAACGCGCGAGGCCGGCGGCGGTCATGGAACCGGGGTCATGGGGTGTGGCCTCGTCATGCTGTTGCCGCATACACAATGCGGCGGGCGGCTTCAATCGGACACCCCCCCCTTCAATCCGGCCCCGGCTTGTCCTATTTAGAGCATATGGACACGCAGGTCGTTGACACCCCCTTCCAGCTCACCGCCCGCGCCGCGGCGCAGATCAAGGCGATCGTGGCCAGCCAGCCGGCGGATTCGCCACAGGCGCTGCGCGTGGCAGTGCTCGCCGGCGGGTGCAGCGGGTTCCAGTACCGCTTCGAACTCGACGGTGCGAGGGCCGAGGATGATCTGGTGGTGGAGCGCGACGGGGCAACCGTGCTGGTGGACCCCGCCAGCCTCGACCTGCTGGCGGGTTCGGAGTTGGACTATACCGACGCGCTGATGGGCGCGCATTTCGCCGTGCGCAACCCTAATGCCGCCTCGGCCTGCGGGTGCGGCACCAGCTTCTCGGTGGAATAGGCGCTGACGGTTTGCGTATCGCGAGCTGGAACGTCAATTCGATCCGCCAGCGCGAGGGCCATGTGGAGCGCTGGGTGGAGCGGGTGCAGCCGGATGTGCTGTTCCTGCAGGAGCTGAAATGCGAGGCCGCGGTGTTTCCGGCGGCGACGTTCCGGGCGCTGGGCTACCAAGAGGCGGTGGTCGGCCAGAAGGCCTATAACGGCGTGGCGGTGCTGGCGCGGGTGCCGTTCGAGGTGGTTCACCGGGCGCTGCCAGGGCTGGCGGCGGATGACGCGCAGGCGCGGTACATCGAAGTGACCTGCGGCGGCGTGACGATGATTGGCATCTATTTGCCGAACGGCAATTCCGGCGGCGAGGCGGGCTATGGCTACAAGCTGGCCTGGATGGAACAGCTGCGGACGCGGGCGGTGGGGCTGCTGGCGGCGGATGTGCCGTTACTGATCGCCGGTGATTTCAATGTGTGCCCGACCGATGAGGATTTCGCGCCGGGGGCGATTTCGGCGACCGACGCGCTGGTGCGGCCGGCGACGCGGGCGCAGTTTCGTGCCCTGGCGTGGCTGGGGCTGACTGATGCCGTGCGGGCGTTGCACCCGGCAGGGCCGGTGTGGACGTTCTGGGACTACCAGGCCGGGGCGTGGCCGCGCGACCTAGGGCTGCGGATCGACCATGTGATGCTGTCGCCGACGCTGGCCGAGCGGCTGGTGAGCGCGACGGCGGACCGCGATGAGCGGGCGCGGGAACAGCCGTCGGACCATGTGCCGGTGGTGGTCGATATCGCCGACTGATACTAACCCCTCTAATGATTGACGAATAGAGAAAGCCAAGGCCAGGGCTTTGCCGTTGCGGCGCGAAGCCGCACCGCAGGGACCCACCAAAGTCCCGAGCGCGCCTTCGCGCGACGGCCGACGGCCTTTGGAAACCCATTTATTTTCATATATTTAAGGTGCAGGGGCTTGGCCGTCGCGCGGAAGCGCGCGCGAGTCCTGCTGGGACTTGCGGCGAAGCCTCATGCTTGCCTGATCATGAGCCAGTGTTGTCGGTGGTTGGTATGAGTGTCAGCGCCAGCGGGAGCGGCGCCAGGCCCAGTCGCCGCCGGTCTGCACCCAACGCCCGGCGACGAAGCGGGTGGCACCGAGGCGGCGGACGATGTGGCGGCCAGGGTGCCACGTGTAGCGCGACGCCGCAGCGTCCCACTCCCAGGTGCCGGGCTGCCAGACGAAGCGGGCGCTGTCCGGGCGGGGCGGGGTGGATTCGTGGCGGCGCGGCGGTAGCGGGGGCACACCGACGGGCTGCGCTACGGCCGGCGATAGGGCCATTGCCGCCAAGGCAATGGCCGCAAGGGTCAAAAGGCCGCCCGCTATACGGCGGGCGGCGGGGTCAATGGGGGCGGGCGTCGTCGGCCTCGGTGAGGGCGGCGATACGCTGGCGGCGGCGGGCGAAGGCGAGGCCGAGCAGGCCGGTGCCCAGGACCATCATCGTTCCAGGTTCGGGTATGGTGCCAATCAGATCGTAGACGTAGACCTGCGAGCCCATCACGCCGAGGGTGGATTGCTCGTCGGTTTGGATGCGCAGTTGCGCCGAGCCAGGGCCGTATTTGGAGACGAACTGCACCGCGATGTTGCCCAGGTCGGCGCCATTGAACACGTTGCGCAGAACGCCGGTGGACAGGGTGGGGGTCTGGAAGCCAGACAGGCTGAAGGAGAATTCCGAGGCAGCGTCGCCGATGATCGTCGCGGTGACAGTCATGTTGGTCAGCGCCGGCGATGCGTTGTCGTTGGAGATGTTCTTGATCAGCAGGTTGTTCAAGTAGACGCCACCGGCGAGGTCGCCAAACTTGATCGTATTGCCGCTGTCCTGGGCGCTGCCCGATTTGCCCAGATCGACGCTGAAGCCGGGGCCGACGGCGGTGCCGGACAGAGTGGTGGTGGCGGTGCCGCCGGCGTTGCCGCTGGTGGCGCCGTTGGTCAGCGTGGTCGTTACATTGACGGTGTCCGAGGCGCTGCGCGCCGTGGGCGAATAGGTAAAGGTGTAGGTTGAGGACGCATTGGTTGCCGACTGGCCGCCCGTGGTGTCGGTTAGGCTGAACGTGGCGCTGCCGCCGGAGAACATGCCCGAGCCAGTGCCGACCGAGCCGCGCAGGTTGGTCTTACGGGTGGTGCCGTTGTCGGCGCCCGCCAAGTTCCCGTCGCCAGTGTTCCGTACCACCAGACTGGCGGTGGTTGTGGTGCCGACGCGGACGTTGCCGAAGGACAGGGCGCTGGTGACGTTGGCCACCGGGGCGACGGTCTGGCCGGTCAACGTGGTGGTCACGGTGGCAGCCTTGTTGGTGCCGCTTGGGTTGCCGTTGGTGAAGGTCGAGGTGACCGTGGTGATAGTGGCGGCGCCGCGGGTCGCCTGTGCGGTATAGGAGAGAGTGCCGGCGGAGGAACTGGCTTTGTCGGCGAGCGAGGCGGTGTTGGCGACCGTGCCCGACCAGCCGGTGCCCAGCGTGCGCGTGTTGGTTGCAGCACTCAGATTCGAGCTTGTTCCCAGTCCCGACAGATTGCCGTCGCCGGCGTTGGAGATGATGACCGCGGTTGTTCCGGTAGCGCCGGAATTCGCCATCAGGTACACCGGCGCAGCTGTCACGTTTGCCACCGGCGCGACCGCGGTGGTGTTCACCGTGATCGTCGTCTTATCCGGGCTCCCAGACGTGAAACCGCCCGCACCGAAGGCAGAGTAGGTGAACGCCCCGGTCATCGACCCGCGCGCGGCCGGGACGACTCGCACGTTGAAATTGTCGGTGCCCTTGCTACCGATCGACGAGGGAATACTGGCCAGCGAAACAACTGCCGTGCCCGCGGTAGCGGTGGCCGACGTGGAGATCGTGCTGGTCGTCAGGTTGGTTGTCGTCAGTGTCGCCGATACTGAGGAGCCATCGACATAGGTGTAGCCGACGCCCGCACTCACCCTGTCGCCGATGGCATAAGTGAGGCCAGAAAGGTTGGTGCCCGTAATCGAATAGATGACAGCGGCGTGCGCCGGGGCGACACCTACCCCCAGCGCGGTTACCAACGACGTTGCGGAAAGCAACGATGCCCTGATCGGCGTCATCCGGCAAACTTCCCTGAGCGCAGGGGAGTGATGCATGGAACCGAAAGATGCATGTAACCCGCTGCGGTTGAATGAAAACACTTGAAAATCCAATCGTTGCCCGTCGCCATATAGGTAGAAGCCGAAGCAGGAAACGCCGCCGGCTCCCATGACGTTGGGAAATTCGCTATACGCGTTTCTATATCCGTGCCGCGCATCGAGTCAAACTTTGACTACTCACGTCAGCGTGAAAATACCTACAGCCCCTGCCCGCTTCAGGCCGGTGGCACTCATGCAATGCGGCGCAGCGCGGCGTCGAGGCGGTTGATCTCGGCCTCGGCGGTGGCCAGGCGGTCGCGGTTTTCCTCCACCACCTCCGGCTTGGCGCGGGACACGAAATCGGCGTTGTCCAGCTTGCGGGCGATTTTCTCAGCTTCGTCGGCCAGCTTGGCGCGATCCTTGGTCAGCCTGGCACGCTCGGCGTCGAGGTCGATCAGGCCGGCCAGCGGTAGTACGGCCGTCGCCTCGCCGACCACGGTCTGGGCGGAGCCGGCGGGCACCTCGCCCACCAGGGCGGCGAAGGAGGAGGCGCGGGCCATGCGGCCGATCGCCTCGATCCAGCGGGCGCCGCGGGCGAGGGTTTCGGGGGCGGCGTCTTTCAGCAGCAGCGGGGCGAGGCGCGAGGGGGGAACGTTCATCTCGGCGCGCACGGTGCGGACCTCGGAGATCAGCTTGACTACCCAATCGAGTTCGGCGCGGGCGGCGGCAGCGCCGGGCACGGCGAATGCGGTGGGCCAGGCCGTGGAGATGAGGCTGTTGGGCGCGCCGTAGCCGAAGCGGTGCCACAGTTCCTCGGTGACGTAGGGCATGACGGGGTGCAGCAGGCGCAGAACCTGGCCGAACACGAAGGCGGCGGTGCGGCGGGTTTCG
>JBBQOT010000078.1:0-8752 GCA_038331165.1 Acetobacterales bacterium | reverse complement strand
TATGTGCGCGAGACCGAGTGGGAGGCGGCGCAGACGGTGTGTTTGTGGCGCGACGGCTCGGCGAGCATGCGGTGGCGGTCGAAGGCCGGGCCGGTGGAAAAGGTCGAGCGGGCGGAGCTTTTGCTGCTGGCCCTGGCGGCGCTGTTGCTGCGCGGCGGCGAGCGGGTGCGGCTGATTGGCGGCGAGCCGCGCGGGTTGTCGGGGCGGGGCGGGTTGGATCGGCTGGCTGACCAGGTGGGGCGCCAGCCAGAGGGTGGCGGGATGCCGCCCGAGGCGCCGGTACCGCGACATGCCCGCGTTGTGCTGATCGGCGACCTGTTGGCGCCGCTGGAGGAGATTCAACGCACCGTGGCGCGGCTGGCGAGCGTGCCGGTCAGCGGCCATCTGTTGCAGGTGCTGGATCCCGCGGAGGCAATGCTGCCCTATGAGGGCCGGGTCCGGTTCGAGGGGTTGGAGCACGAGGCGGACATGCTGATCCCGCGGGTCGAGGGGGTGCGCGCTGCCTATGCCGCGCGGCTGGCGGCCCAACAGGCCGGGCTGGCGGCGATCGCCACGGCGGCGGGCTGGGGGTTTGCGGTGCATCGGACTGACCACGCGCCGGAGGCGGCGCTGCTGGGATTGTTCACGGCGCTCACGCCGCAGGTGGGGCGGCGATGATTTTCGCCTCGCCCTGGGTGCTGCTGGCGTTGGCGGCGCTGCCGCTGCTGTGGTGGCTGCTGCGGATCACACCGCCGAGCCCGCGCACGGAATCGTTCCCGGCGATCCGGCTGCTGTTCGGCCTGACGGCGCCGGAGGAGACGCCGGCGCGCACGCCATGGTGGCTGCTGGCGCTGCGCATCCTGGCGGCGGGGCTGGTGATTTTCGGGCTGGCGCGGCCGGTGCTGGATGCCGGGGCGTCGCTGGCCGGGGCTGGGCCGCTGGTGCTGGTGGTGGATGACGGTTGGGCCGCGGCACCCGACTGGTCGCGCCGGATCGCGGCGGCGAGCGGGGTGCTGGACCGGGCGGAGCGCGCGGGGCGCCCGGTGGCGCTGTTGACCACGGCGCCGGGCGAAACCGCGAGTGCCCCGACGGCGACGCTGGCGATGCCGGTGGTTGAGATGCGGCCGCTGCTGGCGGCGTTGCGGCCGAAGCCCTGGCCGGTGGATCGGGCGGCGAGTGCGGCGGCGCTGGGTCCCTGGGCCGGCAAGGGCGGTGCTGCCTATGTGACCGACGGGATGTCGGGCGAGGGGTGGGAGCGGTTCGCGGCGGCGCTGGCGGCGGTTGGGCCGGTGACGGTGCTGCGCGACGAGGTGCCGCCGGCGCGCCTGCTGCTGCCGCCGCGGGTGGAGGCCGACAAGCTGGTGGCGCGCGTGCAACAGGCGCCCCGCCCGCTGGCCGAGGAGATCGCGGTGCTGGCGCAGTCGGGCGACGGGCGCACCCTGGCGCGGGCCGTGGCGACGGTGCCGGCGGGGGCAGCGGAGGCCGAACTGACGTTCCTGTTGCCGCCGGAACTGCGCAACCGGCTGGCCCGGCTGGTGATCGAGGGTCCACCCTCGGCCGGGGCGGTGGTGCTGCTCGACGAGCGGTGGCGGCGGCGGCCGGTGGGGTTGCTGGCCGGTGATGCCGTGGCGGCGGGGATTCCGCTGACCGGGATGCTGTATTACCTGCGCCGGGCGCTGGACCCCTATGTGGAGTTGCGGGTGGGCGACCTCGCGGCCCTGTTGGCGCGCGAGATTTCCGTGCTGGTGCTGGCCGACCACGTGGTGGCCGATGGGCCGGAGGCTGCGTTGTTGGCCAATTGGGTGGAGAAGGGCGGGCTGCTGGTGCGCTTTGCCGGGCCGCGCATGGCCGAGCAGCCGGATGGGCTGTTGCCGGTGAAGCTGCTGTCGGGCGACCGGCAATTGGGCGGTGCGCTGAGTTGGAGCCAGCCGGCCGGGCTGGACGCATTCCCGACCGCCTCGCCGTTTGCCGGGCTGAAGGTGCCCGCCGAGGTGCGGGTGACGCGCCAGGTGCTGGCCCAGCCCGATGCCCGGCTGTCGGAGGCGACCTGGGCGCGGCTGGTCGACGGCACGCCGTTGGTGACCCACGCCACGCGCGGGCTGGGCCGGGTGGTGCTGTTTCACACCACGGCCAATGCCGACTGGTCGGATCTGGCGCTGTCGGGATTGTTCGTCGACATGCTGCGCCGGCTGGTGGCGCTGTCGGCGGGCATTTCGGGCGTCATCGAGGCCGATGGCACGCGGCTGGCGCCGGTGGAGACGCTGGACGGCTTCGGCGTGGCCGGCCCGCCGCAGGCCGCCGCCGCGGCGCTGGCGGCCGCCGATTTCGCCACCACCGCCGCCTCGGCTCGCCATCCGCCGGGGTTGTATGGGCCGGAGAACGGGCGGCGCACACTGAACCTGGGCGGCCGCCACGCGCCGCTCGCTGCCGCGCCGGGCATTGCGGGCGCGCGGGAAGAGCCGGTGGCGGGGGCAGCGCCGGAACGGCTGCTGGCGCCGTGGCTGCTGGCGGCGGCATTGGCGCTGTTGGCCGTCGATCTGCTGGTGTCGCTGGTGATGCGCGGGCTGTGGCGTGGCCGGATGGCGGCGCGGGCGGCGGTGATTCTGGTGGGCTTGGCGATGCCATGGTTTCCGGCGGGGGCACAGACCCTGGTGCCATCCCCGGTACCAGTGCATCCGGCGCTGGGCACGCGGCTGGCCTATATGACCACCGGCGACGCGCAGGTGGACGGGGTGTCGCGCGCCGGGCTGATCGGCCTGTCGGAGTACGTCAACCGCCGCACCAACGCGGCCCTGGGCGAGCCGGTGGCGGTCACGCCGGGGGAGACCGAGCTGTCGTTCTACCCGCTGCTCTACTGGCCGATCGTGCCGGGCGGGGCGGCGCTGTCCGGCGCGGCGGTGACCGCGCTGAACGACTTCATGGCGTATGGCGGCATCATCCTGATTGACACCCGCAACGGTGGCAGCGGCGAGGGCTTCAACGCCGGCGGGGAGGCGGCGCTGGAGTCGTTGGCGAAGAACCTCGCGGTGCCGCCGCTGGCGCCGCTGACGCCGCAGCATGTGCTCGCCCGCAGTTTCTATCTGTTGCAGGATTTTCCCGGGCGGTTTGCCGGTGACGCGGTGTGGGTGCAGCGGGCGCAGGACCGCACCAATGACAGCGTCTCGCCGGTGATCATCGGCGGGCATGACTGGGCGGCGGCCTGGGCGGTCGATGCGCAGGGGCGCAATCCCTACGCCACCCTGCCCGGGGGGGCGCGGCAACGCACCATCGCCTATCGGTTCGGGGTTAACCTGGTGATGTATGCGCTGACCGGCAACTATAAGGGCGACCAGGTCCATATCCCGGCCATTCTCGAAAGGCTCGGCCAATGAGGCCGCAGGCATGAGAATGGAACAGGCGATCGCCGCCATTCGCTTCGAGCCGGCGTTGCCGCTGTTGCTGCTGGCGGGGCTGGCCGTGTTGTGCGTGTTCGCGGTGGGGGCGGCCCTGTGGCTGCGTGCGCGCGGCACCGGCTGGCGCATCCTGGCCTTCGCCGTGCTGCTGCTGTGGCTGTCCGGACCGCGCGTGGTGGAGGAAACCCGCGAGGCGCTGCCGGACATCGCACTGATGGTGGTGGACGAGAGCGCCAGCATGCAGGTCGGCACCCGCGCCGCCCTGGCCGAGCGTGCCCGTGCCCGCATCGAGGCACAGGCGCGCGACCTGCCCGGCCTGGAACTGCGCACCGTGACCGTGCCAGAGGCCGGCAGCGAGGGGACCAAGCTGTTCGCCGCCATCGAGCGCGGCCTGGCCGATATTCCGCGCGCGCGCCTGGCCGGCATCATCGCCATCACCGACGGCCAGGCGCACGACGTGCCCGAAAGCCCGGTGGCCGAGGCGCCGTTGCATGTGCTGATTCCGGCCCGCGGCGAGGAAGTCGATCGCCGCGTGCGGGTGGTGGAGGCGCCGGGCTACGGCATCGTCGGCAAGAGCGTGTCGCTGCGCGTGGTGGTCGAGGATCTCGGCCTGCCCAATCGCGGGCTGGCGGCCGGGCGCAGCGCCCGGCTGACGATCCGCCGCGACGGCGAGCCAGCCATCACCGACGACACGCCGCCAGCCATCGAGCGCGAGGTCGAAATCGCCATCACCCGCGGCGGGCCGACGGTGGTGGAACTGGCCGTGGAGCCCCTGCCGGGCGAGGTCAGCCAGGCCAACAACCGAGCGGTGGTGACGATCAACGGCGTGCGCGACCGGCTGCGCGTGCTGCTCGTATCCGGCGAGCCGCATCCCGGCGAGCGCACCTGGCGCCGCTTGCTGAAATCCGACCCGGCGGTGGACCTGGTGCACTTCACCATCCTGCGCCCGCCGGAAAAAGACGATATGACGCCGCTGAACGAGCTGGCGCTGATCGCCTTCCCGGTGCGCGAACTGTTCCAGGTGAAGATCAAGGAATTCGACCTGATCATCATGGACCGCTTCGCCAACCGGTCCTCGCTGCCGCCGGTCTATCTGCGCAATATCGCCGACTATGTGCGCGAGGGCGGCGCGCTGCTGATGAGCGCGGGGCCGGAATTCGCGTCGGTCTACTCGTTGGCCGCCAGCCCGCTCGGTGCAGTGCTGCCCGCACGCCCGGCGCCGGGTGGCAACGCGCTGGTGGAGGAGGCGTTCCGGCCCGAGGTGACCGCCCTGGGCGCCCGCCATCCGGTGACCGAGGCGCTGCCGGGCTGGAAGGCCGAGGGGGCACCAAGCTGGGGCCGCTGGTACCGCCGCATCGAACCCGCCCAGCTGCGCGGCGACGTGGTATTGGCGGCTCCCACGGCGGGCGCCGAGCCAGCGCCGCTGCTGACCCTGGAGCATGTCGGCCAGGGGCGCGCGGCGCTGCTGCTGTCGGACCACATCTGGCTGTGGTCGCGCGGCCATGACGGCGGCGGGCCGCAGGGCGAGCTGCTGCGCCGCGTCGCGCACTGGCTGATGAAGGAGCCGGAGCTGGAGGAGACGGCGCTGCTGGCCCGCATCGAACGCGGCCAGCTCAGCGTCGAACGCCGCACCACCGAGGATACGCCGCCGCCGCCACTGACCGTCACCGACCCCGATGGCGCGCAAAGCCGCCTGATGCCGGAGCCGACGCGGCCGGGGCGGGCGGTGGGAAGCATGCCAGCCGCAGCCCCCGGGGTGTGGCGCGTCAGCGACGGGGTGCGCACCGCCTTTGCCGCCTCCGGTGCCACCAACCCGGTGGAATCAGCCGATCTGCGCGCCACCGCCACCATCCTGGCGGCGCAGCTGCGCGCCACCGGCGGCAGCGTGCAATGGCTCGACGACGGCCGGATGCCCAATGGAGCGCCGGTGCTGCGCCGCACTGAGCCGAACCGCGAGGCGGGCGGCACCGGCTGGATCGGGTTGCAGCGTCGCCACGACCATGTGGTGACCGGCATCACCGCCAATCCGCTGCTGCCCTCGTGGCTCGCGTTGCCGCTGATCCTGGGTCTGGCATTGCTGGCGTGGCGGCGCGAGGGGGCATGACCGCCGGAGGATTGTGTCTTCGAGCCGATTGAACCAACGCCGCGCGGGCTGCCGTCGCTGCTGGCCCTGGTCGGCTTTGTCGGGCTGTGCCTGCTGGTCGGTGCATCCGGCGGCGCGGTCACCGCCGATAGCGTGCGCGGCTGGTACCTGACACTGAACCGCCCGCCGGGGGTGCCACCCAGCTGGGTGTTCCCGGTGGTTTGGACCACGCTGTATGTGCTGGTGGGCGTCGCCGGCTGGCTTGCCTGGCGCCAGCCGGGGCACACGCGGGCACTGCGGCTGTGGGGTTGGCAGCTCTTGGCCAATGCGTTGTGGTCGCCGGCCTTCTTCGGCCTGCACAGCCCGACGCTGGGGCTGGTGGTGCTCGCCGCGTTGCTGCCGCTGATCGGGTTGACGCTGCGCGCGCTGTGGCCGATTGACCGGCGTGCTGCCCTGCTGATGCTGCCATATTTGCTTTGGAGCCTGTATGCGACGTATCTCAATGTCGGGTTCTGGTGGTTGAACCCGTGACAGGAACTCGGATGGCGACCATGACGCGACATATCCACCGCGGCCTCGCGGCACTCGTCCTGTTGGCCGCCGCGCCCGCGATGGCGCAGGTCGGCGGCTTGAGCAACCCCGGCAGTTCGCCCTTTACCCAGAACCCCGAGGCCGACCGGAGCAAGGCGGTGCGCAAGCCCAGCGGCCTGCCGGGCGCGCGCGCCGGCCAACAGGGCGCGGTGGCGCCCGCCGAGCGCGCCGCCGCCGACCTGCCGCCCACCGAGGCGCTGTTCGACGCGGTGAATCGCGGCGATATCGCCGGCGCCCGGGACGCCATCAGCCGCGGTGCCGAGCTGGAGGGGCGCAACATCCTCGGCCTGACGCCGCTTGATCTGGCGATCGACCTCGGGCGCAATGACCTGACCTTCCTGTTGCTGTCGATGCGTGGTGCCGCCAGCACGCCGGCGCCGGCCGCCGCCCCGGCCCGACCCGCCCAACCCGTCGCAGCACCCCGCCCAGCCCCGGTGCGCGCCGCACCCGCCCCGCTTGCCGCCGCCCCCCGCCACCGCACCGCCGACGCCGTCGGCACCCCGGCACCTCAAGCCGGCTTCCTCGGCTTCGGCCCCACCATTCGCTGATCCCTCCTATCCGGAAACCCCGCACATGAGCATCGAGGTCGACTGGACCCGCCTGACCGGGCCGCAAATCCGCGCCACCGCGGCCCGCGGCAACGCGCTGGCGGTGCTGCCGGTCGGCTCGCTGGAGCAGCATGGGCCGCATCTGCCGGTGATCACCGACACCCGCACCGCCTGGGAAATTTCAATCCGCGCGGCCCGGCTCGCCGCCCCGTCAATGCCCGTGCTGGTGCTGCCCGGCATGTGGACCGGCATGAGCGAGCATCACCTGCCGTTCGGCGGCACCATCACCCTGAATTTTGCCGAGTTCCGCGGCGTGATCTCGGGCGTTGCCCGCTCGCTGAAGGCGATCGGCTTCGGCCGCCTGCTGCTGGTCAACGGCCATGGCGGCAACATCGATCCGCTTTCGGTTGCCGTGCGCGAACTGGCGGTTGAATACGGTTTGCCGATTGTCGCCACCACGCCGTGGATGATCGCCACCGACGCCATCGCCGCCATCCTGGAAAAGCAGAAAGGTCCCGCCCACGCCTGCGAGGCCGAAACATCCGTGATGCTGGCCATGACCCCCGACACGGTGCAGACCGACAAGCTGGAGGAAGCGATGCAACAGGCGCCCGCCGCCATCAAGGGCCGCACTGGCTACAGCCGCTTCTGGAGTTTCTCCGAACGCGCGCCAATCACCGGCACCATCGGCGACCCACGCGCCGGCACCGCGGAGAAGGGCGAGCGCCTGCTCGACACCATGGCCGCCGCCCTGGCCGAGGGCATGGCCGACAAGGAACTGTGGCGCACGCCGGATCCGGTCTGGACGGCCAAGCGCGGGCTGGGGCCGACAGCGGGGTCGGCGCTCGACTAGAAGGCCAGGGTTTCACCCTGGACCCACCAGGGGGCCGAGCCCCCTAGACCCACCAGGGGGCCGAGCCCCCTGGACCCTCATCCCGTTACCCTTCGGCAACCTGCCTCGGCAGATAGATAGCAGTGTGCTCCACGCGCGCGATCACGCGATCGCCGTTGGCCACCACCAGCGCATCCAGCACCACGAATTTATGGCCTTTGTGCATGTGGTTGCTGACCACCCGCGCGCGCGCCGCCAGCCCGTCGCCCACCCGTGCCACGGCGAAGTTGCGCACCTTGCTGCCAACATGGATCCACGGCCCCAGCACCACATTGCTCGACAACACGTAGTTGCACAGCCGCAGAACCGTGCCGGGATGCACCAGACCCTGTTCGGCATACACCGACGCGCCCTCGCGCACATCGGCCAGGTACTGGCGCACGAACTCGGGCGTGCAGTCGACGGTGCGCGACGTCAGCCAGCCGCCTTCCGGCAACGAGGTTTCGCTGGCTGGCGGGCGGTGTTCGGGCACCGGCCGGGCCGGCCAGCCGGAGAGGTCGGGCGCGGGCTCGGCGGGCGGCAGGGCGGCCATTCCGCTGGCGCAACTGTCCCCCTTGCTGGTCACCGCGATGCCGATGCCGCCTTCGATGACATCGGCCGCCACCTCGGCAATCTCGCCATCATACACCGGCTTGCCGAAGCGGCATTCGATGCTGCCATGCTCCAGCCAGTCGCGCCCCCATTTCGCCACCGCCTGGTGGGTCATGTAGGCGTAGACATCGACGCCCGGCACCAACCCCCCGGTGAAGCCGAAGCGCGCGGCCACAGTGTCGTCGTGGATCTTGTTCTCAGATTCCTTGGCGGTGTTGAACGCATGGACAAGATACGGCGCAATCATCGCGTGTCTCCTTCTAACGCCGGCGCACGGAACCGGCGGTCATCCCGCCGTCGATCACCATCTCCGCCCCGGTCATGTGCGACGACAGGTCCGACGCCAGGAACAGCACCCCGTTGGCGATCTCGGTCGGGTCGGCGGGCTTGCCCAGCGGCACCCCGGCGGCCGCGAGCTCGTAGGGGTTGAGCGGGGCGTTGAGCCCGCCGCCGGCCGCCGTCGCCGCCTTCTCCCAGATCGGCGTCAGGATGATGCCGGGATGCACCGAGTTCACCCGGATGCCATCTTCGGCCGCGGCACATTCCATCGCCATCGACTTGGCGAACAGCCGCACCGCACCCTTGCTGGCCGAATACCCCGCCAGCATGCCGGAACCGCGCAGCCCCGCCACCGATGAGATCATCACCAGCGAGCCGCCCCGCCCACCCTTGCGCA